>JAWOHU010000153.1:0-7054 GCA_046485025.1 Cloacimonadaceae bacterium (SeqCode)
GCGAGAATCGCCCTCCCGCCTTTGAGATAATCGAGGAGTTTGAGCGGGGTGTTGATCCCGGAACTGCGGGGTGAAAGGAGAAAATCGGCGGCGGCAACATAGTTTGGCACATGGTCGGGACATATTTTTGGCTCAGTTCAGCCAGGAAAAAGTCCTTACCCATGACCTTGTTATAATGGATCTTCATCCCATTGCTGCACATCAGCGCAATCTCTTTATCCAGCGTGGCTTTGGGCAGACGGTATTCCGGTATGCCGTATCTGAGCCAGCCTCCGGCAGCAGGCGATGCTTAAAACACATCTGCTTCATAGCCATTGTTGCTTAAGTAGTATCCACAGGTCAGTCCTGAAGGTCCTCCACCGATGATGGCAACCTTTTTGCCTTTGTCAGGCAATCTTTCCGGCACATAGGACCAGTGGTCATTCAAATCCTCATCTGCGGCATAGCGTTTCAGTTGCCTGATGGCAATGGGTTCTTCCACCAACTGGCGTCTGCATTCCTTTTCACAAAAGGCAGGACAGACCCTGCCTATGGACAAAGGCATTGGTAGAGTATCTTTAATGACTTTGATTGCTTCGTGATATTGTCCATTGGCAATCAGGGAAACATAACTCTGCACGTCCACATGTTCTGGACAGGCGATTTTGCACGGCGCTTCGCAATCGGCATAGTGGTCGCTGATCAGCAGTTCCAGAGCCATTTTGCGTGCCTGATGAATCTCCTCGTTATCAGTGATGATTTCCATACCGTCGGTAAGATAAGTTCCGCAGGAAGTGACAAAACCTCTGCGTCCCTTTACCTCAACAGCACAAACCCAGCATGAGCCATAAGGTTTGAGTTCTTCATCATGACAGAGAGTGGGAATTTCCAGACCGTGCTGTTTAGCCAGGTCCAGAATTGTCATAGTGGTATCGGCAGCGACTTTAGTTCCATTCAGAGTAACTTCAATTTTAGACATTTCCCTTCTCCCTACACCTTTGTGATAGCGCCAAATTTGCAGGCTGTATAACAAGCGCCGCACTTGATGCACTTGCTCTGGTCGATTTCGTGCACCTGTTTAACCGCTCCGCTGATGCACTGCACAGGGCATTTGCGTGCACAGGCTGTGCAGCCCACGCATTTATCAGGCACTACCTCATATTTGAGTAAAGCTGTGCAGCTATGCGCCGGACATTTCTTTTCCTCGATATGGGCAAGGTATTCGTCTCTGAAATAGCGCAGTGTTGTCAGCACCGGATTGGGCGCTGTCTGACCCAGTCCGCAGAGCGAACTTTTGATGATTTGAACGGCAAGCTGTTCCAGCTTTTCAATGTCTTCCATAACGCCTTTGCCTTCCGTGATGCGGGTCAGGATTTCCAGCATCCGGCGTGTTCCAATGCGGCAGAAAGTGCACTTGCCGCAGGATTCGTTCTGGGTGAAATTGAGAAAAAAGCGTGCTATATCAACCATGCAGCTGTCTTCATCCATCACGACCATACCCCCGGAACCCATGATAGCGCCGGTTTTGGTGATGGAATCATAGTCCACAGTCGTGTCCAGAAGGCTGGCAGGAACGCACCCTCCGGAAGGACCGCCCAATTGCACACCTTTGAATTTTTTGTCATTTTTGATGCCGCCGCCAACCTTGTAAATCACGTCCCGCAAGGTCATGCCCATGGGAACTTCTATCAGTCCGCTGTTCTTGATTTTTCCAGCCAGGGCAAAGACTTTGGTGCCGGGCGATTTCTCTGTGCCAAACTTGCGGAAAGCACCTGCGCCGTTTATAATTATCCAGGTGATGTTTGCCCAGGTCTCCACATTGTTGATATTGGTGGGTTTACCCCACAGACCTGATTCCGCCGGGAAGGGCGGACGGATGGTCGGCATGCCTCTTTTGCCTTCTATGGACTGCATCAGAGCGGTTTCCTCGCCGCAGACAAAAGCGCCTGCGCCTTCTTTGATATGCAGATCGCAACTGAAATTCGTGCCCAAAATATTTTTTCCGAGGTAGTCTTTGGCTTCGGCGTCGGCAATGGCTTTTCTGAGGTGTTTTATTGCCATCGGATATTCTGCTCTGACATAGAGATAGCCCTCGTCAGCGCCCATGGCGTAAGCCCCGATAATCATTCCTTCTATGATAGAATGCGGATCGCCTTCCAGGGTGGAACGGTCCATAAATGCACCCGGGTCGCCCTCGTCAGCATTGCAGATCACATATTTTTTATCGCTTTGGGCTCTGTAGGCAAACTGCCATTTCAGGCCAGTGCTGAAGCCTGCTCCGCCGCGTCCGCGCAGGCCTGAATTCTTGATTTCGTCAATGATATCCATCGGCTTCATACTGAGCGCTTTTCTAAGCGCCTGATAACCGCCCGCAGCTTCGTAATCTTCCAGGCTTTCGGGGTCTATGATTCCGCAATTGCGCAAAACTATACGCTGCTGGTTGCCGATCAGATCATTGTGCACAGCGTGTTGATGTTCGTGCAGGATGATGTTGTTATATTCGAGTTTGTCATTCAGATAGCCTTCCAGCAGGGCTTTGACGTCCTGAGCGCCGACTTTGCCCAGCATGACTTTGGCTTTGCCTTCTCCGGAAAGCTCCAGAACAGGTTCCTCAAAGCACATGCCTATGCAGGCAGTCTTGGCAAGCCGGACCGGATAATTATTTTCAGAGATGACTTTTTCCAGTTCAGACCAAACTTCGCCAGCGCCGGCAGCGATTCCGCAGCTTCCGACTCCTAATTTGGCAACTACTTTTTTCATTCTTTCTCTCCTCAGACCGCGAACTTTTTCAAAACACCCGGAATGGCTTCCGGAGTGAGTTTGCCATAGGTCTGGTCACCTATCATAATGACCGGAGCAAGAGAGCAGCAGCCTAAACAGGCAACTTCCATAACTGTGAAAAGAGCATCGTCAGTGGTGTCTTCATCTTCCGCCAATTTCAGATTTTCCCGAATGGAATTTAAGATGCCATTGGCGCCGGAAACGTGACAGGCAGTGCCTTTACACACTCTGATCACATATTTTCCCTGCGGTTTGAGCCGGAACATCGAGTAAAATGTCGCCACGCCATAGATTTCAGCCGCGGAAATATTCATCTGTTCAGACACATATTTGAGCGTGTCTTTATGCAGATAACCTTCCAGGGTCTGAATCTCCTGCAGCAGCGGAATCAGGGCGCCATGCCTGCCTTTGAATCTGTCCAGAATGGCGTCAATTTCCTGCTTTGAACTGAGCATTTTGACTCCTTCTCATCTATATTTTGTAAAATATTAATCAACTTAGCCAGGTTTCTATCATCCTAATTATCAAGCATTTACAACTATTATGTCAATTCCTGCGCCAACTTTCCACAAAATGGCAAGTTCTAAAAAAAAGCTGAATTGTCAATACAAATCTTATGCCAGGATATTGGAACTCTGCTTTCTGCCATCATTTTCATAGATCGACCATAAACTTCCTCTTTTTTCATCCTCTTTTCTCTCTCTTAACCCAAAGTATATCAAATGTGGGACAAATGTATATCAAATGTATAGTAAATGTATATAAAAGCACATTTGATATACTTCGGATATACATTTGACATACACTTGATTAATATTGGCAAGCAGGGACGAATATGGAAAAATAGGATGATGTTTCTTTTGTCATTTCACTGCCTGATGGAATATGTTTTAGCTGTTTCCTGATTTTGCTTTACAAATTTATGGGCTGCCAGGATGCTTTCCAAAGTTAAAAATCATGAAATGACAAAGTGGAGAAATTAGGATATGATACACTTGCACAAAGGTGACATCACTTTATTGGATGTGGACGTTATCGTCAATGCCGCCAATAATTCCCTCCTGGGAGGCGGCGGAGTGGATGGAGCCATTCACAGAGCAGCCGGACCTCAGCTTTTGGAAGAATGTAAAACTTTGGGAGGTTGTGCCACCGGACAGGCAAAAATCACCCAAGGTTACAATCTGAAAGCACGTTTTGTGATTCACACCGTCGGTCCCATCTGGCGGGGCGGTATGTTTGAAGAGGATTCTTTCCTGGCCAGCTGCTATCATCAAAGTCTCTGTCTGGCAAAGGAATACAACCTCAAATCAATTGCCTTTCCCGCCATCTCAACTGGCATCTATGGCTTTCCCACAGAGCGCGCAGCCCTGATTGCCATTAAGGAGGTCGTCACATTTTCGCATGAAAATGAAATAGACGTCTGGCTGGTCAGTATTGACCAGGAGATGTTTGATTTGTATAAAAAACTGCTGACGGAATTTCAATCCAAACAAGGAGTAGAATTTACATGCTGACTATCTGGTCCTGGAACGTGAACGGCTTGCGCGCCATTATGAATAAAGGCTTTACCGATATCCTGATGACAGAAAAACCCGATATTATTGGCCTGCAGGAAACCAAGCTGCAGGAAGAGCAAATCCCGACTGAAGTGTTGGGATTAAAGGATTATCACAACTACTGGTCTTTTGCGCAGAAGAAAGGATACTCAGGCGTCTGTCTGCTGAGCAGGCTCCAACCCCTTTCTGTAAAGCAGGGTTTCGATATTCCCGAATTTGATTCGGAAGGCAGAATTTTGATTGCAGAGTACGAAAAGTTCTATCTGTTCAATATCTATTTTCCCAACGGCAAAATGAGTGAAGAGCGTCTGCGGTATAAACTTGCCTTTTACGATGCCTGCTTTCAGGTCATGGAAGCTTATCGCAAAAAGGGCAAAGCAATCCTGGTCACGGGAGATTACAACACAGCCCATAAGCCGATTGACCTCACTCACCCCAAAGCCAACAAAGATATTTCAGGTTTTTTACCCATCGAACGCGCCTGGCTGGATAAAATCGTCGAAGCCGGCTGGGTGGATACTTTCAGGCACTTTGACCCCTCGCCTGAACAATACTCCTGGTGGTCTTATCTCGGTAAAGCGCGTGACAAAAACGTCGGCTGGCGCATCGACTATTTCTTTATCAATAAAGAACATCTAAGTCTAGTCAGGAAAGCCGGCATCAGACAAGACATTTATGGCAGTGACCATTGTCCTGTGTATGTTGAAATAGATGTTTGATCAACCACGGAACACACAGAAAACGCGGAAAAAATTTATCATGATGGAGAATGACAATGAAAAAACTTAGAGTATCTCTTGGCATTTTATGCATTTTGTTGATGCTTATTCCAATCAATATGGAGGGAAAGCGCTTTGCAAGATGGTTTACGTCTATGGGTGTTTTCACTGCGGACTTAAGAGATGAAATCGTGCCGATCACGGCGAATAATTTTATCAGCCTGACCAATTCAGGATTTTATGACGGCTTGATTTTTCATCGTGTGGTGGCGGGTTTTGTGATCCAGGACGGATGCCCTCTGGGCACAGGTTATGGCGGTCCGGGTTACACGATTCCGGATGAATTTTCTCCCCTTCTGCATCACGACAGTGCAGGCGTGTTGGCGATGGCGCGCACCAGCCAGCCCAATTCGGCAGGTTCGCAATATTATATCACGCTGGCCCCGACACCTCATCTGGACGGCAATTATGCCATTTTCGGAAAAGTGTTTGAAGGTCTGGATACTGTAATGGCCATCGGGCAGGTGCCTGTGGACAACAATGACCATCCCGTCAACGATGTTTATATCGACAGTCTGCGCGTTCTGGACCTGGAGATTTACAACATCTCGCCCAATCCTGACTCTGTCGTCTATTACGACACTGATGACCCCTTCCCTTTTGCCGTGGAAGCCTTCAACAGCGATCTCAGCGTGCAGATCAGTTGGTTCATTGACGACGTTTTGCAGCCGCAGGAAACTGACATTATTTTCCAGCCTGTTTTTCCTTCTCTCGGTATGCACAGCGTCAAATGCATCACTGCCACAGACGAAGTTTCCTGGACCACGGAGTGGGAAGTCAATGTCTATCAGGGCTCAGGTGCTGATGACAGTTCTGTGACTCCGGCGCCAGAACTGAGTATTATGTCGTTGAAGCCCAATCCTTTCCGGGAAAAGCTTCAGCTCGATTTTTCTCTGCTCAAAGCTCAAACCGTTCAATTGGAAGTTTATGACCTCAAAGGCAGACTGATTCACGCAAGTGCCGTTCAGGGCAAACAAGGAACCAATTCCTGGTCTTGGAATCCCGGAAATGACACAGGTTCAGGTTTGGCATCAGGAATCTATTTTCTGAAAGTCAAGACACCCCAAGCCGGCAGTGTCAGGAAAGCCTTGTATCTGAAATAACTTCTTAGCTGTGCACAAAAATAAAACGGACGGGGTTGGTCCCGTCCGCTGTTTTATAACTTGAGTTGCAACTTGGCGGTATTGGTGTGCCTGCCGTCTTTAAAGAACCTGAGAGTAAGCTCCCAGTCGCCGCTGCGGTCAAAGTTTATGGGGAGCAAAAACTCGCCTTTCCGGTGGACCCGCATCTGAATTTCTTCATAGTTCCGGACACCCTTAACCTTGGGATGCGAGGCCAGGACAGAAACCACAAAATCATCACTGCGTCTGTGTTTGCGGTCATAGACATCGACTTTCAGGATAGAGGTTCCGATACCCGGCTTTTTGTCAAAGCTGTACTTGAAATACTTGTCATCAGCCAGAGGAACAGGTTCGTTATCCTCTTTCAAGATTATAACAGATGAATTTGAACTTTTGTAATAGCTTTTGGAATTTCCGTCATAGGTTCTGTGCATACGGTCGTCAGAACCGCGCTTTGCCCAGACGGAAACAGGCAGCAGGACTGCCGCCAGCATTAGTATTATGATTATATTTTTCATTTTTAACTCCATTTTAACTGGGTGTGTTTTTAATCAAAGCACTCAGTTAGTGAAAGAACTGCTCGTGCTTTTTATCGGGAACGATATTGACCCAGCGTTTCTTGCCGTCAAAGTGGAAGTAGAGGCTGAAAGTCCTGTATGGCAGGAGATTTTCCGCCAGTTCGGGCCATTCGATCACAGTCACGCCGGTTTCAATCATATCGAGCAGACCGAGGTCCAGCAATTCTCCCTCTTCTTTCAGACGGTAAAGGTCCACGTGGTAGAGAGGATATTTGCCTGTCTTGTATTCATTTAGAAGCACGAAGGAAGGGCTGCTGATC
>JAWOHU010000140.1:0-5666 GCA_046485025.1 Cloacimonadaceae bacterium (SeqCode)
CCCACTTTCGCTACACCCAGTACATCAACCGATTCCACGGACGCAGCGGCCACCTCTGGCAGAACCGCTTCTTCTCCTGCCCGCTCGGCCGCGAACATTTCTGGCAGGCCCTGCGCTACGTCGAACAGAATCCCGTGCGTGCAAAATTGGTCCGTCAGGCATGGAAGTATCCCTGGTCCAGCGCACAGGCCCATCTGGATGGAATCGATGCAACCGGCCTGCTGAATCTGTCCTATTGGCGTCAGATCTCCGCACAAGTGGACTGGCGGGCCGCGCTGCAGCAAAAACAGGACGAAGACATGATCGAACGCATTCGGCTCAACACCCACACCGGCCGCCCGCTGGCCGGCGACACATTCATCAGCAAACTGGAAAGATTAGTCAACAAACGCCTTCGTCCCCTGCCCGTCGGCCGTCCCAAAAAGGCCAAAAAGTAAGACCCAAAACCCCATACCCCTCGAAAATCTCAATATCTTTCCCGCCCAAATAATTCTTGTTTTACTTTCATCTAACTGCAGAGATACACTGACGCGGAGCAGATTTTCAACGACGTTCTGAATGAAGCCAGACGCCAGGATAATATTCAGTTTGAAGCAATCTCCTATCTGAATCTGAGTGATGTCCAGCTCAAGCGCTGTGAATGGAAACGCGCCATTTACTATACTGACAAAGCCATCAACCTGACCTACATCAACCAGAAATGGAATCTTTATGCAAACGGCAATGTCATCAAAGCACGGGCGCTCTTTGCTCTGGGCGAGTATGACAATGCCATCCGGATTCTGATTGAGCTGAAAAGCAATCCCCAGATTATGGAAAACCTGCTCCAGTATCAGGAAATCCTGGCCTGGCTGCTGCATTTCTACGCTATCTATGAGCCGGAAAAAGCATTTGAGATTGTAGGGGAAACCGACCTCAACATCAGCACTATGCACGAAATCCTGCGCCGGGAGCTATTCTTTATCAATTTCTCACGCCGCCGTTATTTGCAAGCTGCGGCATTTCTGCATGAACTGGATGAGCTTACCATCCTCAAGGCATTCTTTGATTCGGATGTGGATTTGATTGTGCAGAAACTGAAGGAAATCAAGGCGCAGTCAGAGATGGATTCCTATCTGTATTATTTGGCTCATTTTATCAGGCTCTTCCCAAAAACTGCTTTCTCGGGACTGGCAGACGAGATTCAGGAAGCCATCAATCTCTATACTTTCAAGCCTGTCAGCTTTCTGCTGGAAAACAAAGATATCTTCAGCCAACCTTCCACTTATTGGACTGAACTGCTGGACAAACTTTCTTTAGCTGCCGCTCAGGAAGAAGTGGTGGAACTGATTCTGATGCATATGCAGCGCATCATCAAGGCTGATAAATATGTCTATCTTGACTTTCAGAAAGGCAAACCGGTTCCTGTGTCAGGCATTGATGAAACCGGAAATCGCTGCACCATGGCAAACCTGCTGCTGAGCAGGCAATTGCTCAGTCTCATAGCTGAAAAAGAAGGCTATTTTTATCTGTATCCGGTGCTTGATTATATTGAGAGCGACGCTCATTCCAGTGTCCTGGGACTGGGCATCAACACTGTCTGCGGTTATGTAATCCGTAAAAACAATCAACCCCGGGGGATTTTCTATTGTGATTCAACCCGGCAGATTAGCTCTGATGAAAACAGCCATGCCATGTGCAAAATCCTCTTCTTCATTGCTCAGGCAGCTCTGGATGCCATAATAACAACGCAGGAAAATCAGGAACAGGCTGAAGTGTCTGAACTGATAGACGAAACTGCCTCTCAGACCATCGTTGGTAAAAGTGAGGTGATGAGGGAAGTCTATAACAAAATCTCGCTGGTGGCGGGGCATAATGTCAATGTCCTGATTATTGGTCCCACCGGTAGCGGAAAAGAGCTTGTCGCCCGGGAAATTCACAGGCAATACATAGCCAAAAATCAGGTGGGTCAAAAGACTCCGTTCATTGCTGTGAACTGTGCCGCCATTCCTGAGCAGCTTTTGGAAAGCGAACTTTTCGGCTATAAGAAGGGTGCTTTCACCGGCGCTGCCATGGACAAGAAAGGCAAGCTGCTGCTGGCCGACAACGGCACGATTTTCCTCGATGAGATTGGTGAGATGCCTCTGCTGCTGCAGTCTAAACTGCTCAGAGCCATTCAGGAAAAAGTGATAACCCCGCTGGGCAGTGATCAGGACGTTCCTGTCAATGTGCGTATCATTGCAGCTTCCAATCAGAATCTGGAGGAGATGGTGGCTCAGAACCAGTTCAGGGCAGACCTGTTTTACCGTCTGAAAGTGATGACAATTGAGCTGCCGCCTTTATCTGAAAGGAAAGATGACGTCCCTCTGCTGGCTATGTCCTTCCTCAAAAAGTTCAATGAGAAGTTTCAGAAAAAGATCAAAGGCATCCATCCCTCCACTGTCAGTTATCTGCAGAAGAGAGACTGGAAGGGAAATGTGCGGGAGCTGGAAAATGAGTTGGAAAGAGCAGTTTTGCTCTGTGATAAAGAGTATCTGCTGGTGGAGGATTTCACGGCAGAGTCAGATACTACCGCCGGTTCCATTTTTCGCAGTCTGCCACTCAAATGGCAGCAGTTTAAGGATTACAAAAAGCGAATTGAAGAAGAGCTGGAAAAGCGTTATATCAAGCTGCTACTGGACGAAGCAGGTGACAACGTGACCAAAGCCAGCCAGATTGGAAACCTCGACAGGATGCAGATATACCGGCTGATGGGCAAAAAGAAAACCGATTATTCCTGATACAGGAAACGCTTGATTTTCTGGGTGGGAGTCTTTTCAAAAGGCTCTTTCTGCTCGATGATTTTATGAATGCGTGAGAAGGCTGAGGTGTTTTTATTGACTTCAGTTCTGATGTTTTCCAGAATCTGCCTGATTTCTTTTTCAGCCTGAAAGCCGCTCATTTTTTCAATTCCGATGGTCTTATCCAGAAACTCATAATTCAGGAAAATTCTGGCGATGATTTTGCCTTCTGATTCATAGACCAGGGATTCGAGAACGCTTTCCTGTTCATTGATTCTGGCTTCCAGCTCTTCCGGATAGATGTTTTCCCCGCTGGGACCGACAATCACGTTTTTGATTCTGCCTTTGATGTAGAGATAGGTTTTCTTGGTCAGGATTCCGAGGTCGCCGGTCTTGAACCAGCCGTCTGCCGTAAAGGCTTCCGCGGTGCGTTCTTTGTCGCGGTAGTAACCTTTCATCACGGTGGGACCTTTGATTTGGATTTCGCCTTCGCCGGACTTGGAATCGGGATTGGCAATGCGGACTTCCAGACCCGGAATGGTAACTCCGGTGGAGCGGAATTTCACTTTGGCAGGACTGCTGCCTGCAATCAGAGGCGAGGTCTCTGTCAAGCCATAGCCGATGGCATACGGAAAACCGGCTTCCAGAAGGAATCTTTCCACATCGGCAGAAAGCAGGGCTCCGCCGATGCCAAAAAAGTGGATATTTCCGCCGAAGGTTTTCATCAGCTTTTTGCCTGCGATTTTATGGAGCAATTTACGGGTGGGAGGGAGTTTGTACAGTTCCTTAAAAACGAAGTTGCCTGTCAACTGAGGATAGACCTGGAGCTTGAAAATCTTTTCTATGACCAGCGGAACGCTCAATACCATCGTAGGCTTAATGCTCTGCATGGCAGGGACGAGGATTTTGGCGGTGGGCGGTTTGTCCAGATAATAGACACACGCGCCTGTCATCATCGGAATGATGAATCCAATGGTGCATTCATAGGTGTGAGAAAGCGGCAAAATGGAAATCAGCCTGTCTTCATGTGTAACTTTCTGGATGTGCTCGACGGTCAGAAAGGCGTCATAAACCAGGTTCCTGTGGGTGAGCATCACGCCTTTGGAACTGCCTGTCGTGCCTGATGTGTAAATGATGGCGGCGATATCGTCTTCCATGACTTCCGTTTTTATCAGTCCGATGGCCTGCATGGCTTTGGTTTTGAATTTCGCCAGAGTCAGCTTGCCTTCTTCAATGAAATCCTTCAGCTTGTCCTTGCTGATTTCCTTGGCAATGACAGTGTAGCTTTCTATCATAACCATCAGAGGTCTGTTATCATAATCGGCATATCCGATTTTCTCATACATGGTGGTGGAAACAAAGACCATCTTGCAGCCGGCGTGTTTGAGAATATGCAGAATTTCGTTGGTGTGAAAGTCTGTCAGGATGGGAACAACAATGGCGCCCATACTGGTGATGGCAAGATAGGCAATGCCCCATTGCGGCATATTCTGACTCAGGATGGCAACTCTGTCGCCTTTGGCAATGCCATTGGTCTTCATAAATTCAATCAGTTCTTCAAGGTGCAGCCTGACTTCAGCATAGGTGATGGGATTTTCGCCCACCATGGTCAAAGCAGGTCTTTGAGGGTGAGCAAGACAGGTGCGGTTTATCATTTCCGGCAGTGTAAAGACGTTCAGTTTTTCCATATTAAACTCCATTATGTTATGATACTTTAGGTTTGAATATAGTCAAGCTAAAAAAATCCGATTCAGTATAAAACAAGCAGTGAATGATGAAAAGCAATTGACAAAAAAACGGATATTTTGGCATTAAGCACCGATAGCATTAATTTAACTGGAATGGAGGCTAAATTATGAAAAAAGTCATATTGATAGGATTGACCCTGGTACTTCTGCTCGCCTTGATGAGCTGTGCCAAAGTCAAAGTAACCCGCGTTGACACAGGCACCACAACTGATTTGAGCGGACGCTGGAATGACACAGACGCCAATCTGGTGGCTGAAGAAATGATTAAAGACGTCCTGTCCAGACCCTGGTACAGCAGCTTTCTGAAAGAATACGGACGTGAACCTGTCGTCATCATCGGCTCTGTCAGAAATCTCACCACCGAACACATCGATACCGATATCTTTATCAAAGATATGGAACGCGAGCTCATCAACAGCAGTATGGTCAAGTTTGTCGCTTCCCCTCTCGACAGACAGGAAATCCGTGAAGAACTGGAAAGCCAGCAGGATTTTTCCAGCGCAGAAACCGTTAAAAAAATCCGTGAAGAAACAGGCGCTGACCTCATGCTTCAGGGCAGCATTAAAATCATCATTGACCAGTTGGAAGACGTCAAAGCCAAATTCTACCAGACAGACCTGCAACTCATCAGCCTGCAATCCACTGAGAAAGTCTGGATTGGCACCAACAAAATCAAGAAAATCGTCTCCAAAGGCGATTATAAACTCTGATTCTGAAATTATCTGAATATTTCTATCAGTCATTAAAAGCCGGCAGTTCAGCTCTGCCGGCTGACTGAAAGAATGACAGCAAGATTTTGAAAAAGTGAAAGCATTAAGAATAATCAGCCAGATAATAATTATCGCAGCAGCTTTGTCGCTGACTGCCTGCGCGGGTGTCTGGGCTGATGCCAGGCAATACAGAAGGTCTGCCGAACTTCTTCAGAAGAGGGATTTTGACACTTTAGTCAAAGAAACCGAACAGAAGAAAAGCAAAATCTACAAGCAGAAAGACCGCGCCATCAAGTATCTCGACCTGGGCATGCTCTATCATTATCAGGGTGATTATGAAAAGAGCAATCAGTTACTGGAACAGGCGGAACTGACCATTGACGACCTCTTTACCAAAAGCATTTCCAAAGCGGCGCTTTCCATGCTGCTCAATGACAACGTTCTGGAAT
>JAWOHU010000183.1:0-5368 GCA_046485025.1 Cloacimonadaceae bacterium (SeqCode)
GTGCAGTTCAGCTATAAAGATGTGATACAAGGCAAGAGGAGTACTGAAAATGAAGAAACCCCTTTCCTTTCACGAAATCATGCCTGATGACGTATGGAAATGGAAGTATATGGAAAGCCAGATTGAGCAGGTTTTAGCCCTGTTCAACTATGAGGAAATCAGGCTTTCCGTTCTGCAGGATTATGGCGTTCTGACCATGGGCATAACCGCGCTTCTGGATAATGAGGAAGCGCAGCAGATTACCCGCCAGGTCATCAATCTGGAGCGTCCGGATGACAAAATCAGTCTGCTCAGCCTGCGCCCGGAAGGCACCATCAACGTGCTCAATCATGTTGCCACCCGCCTGAAGAATGACAAAATCCACCGCATCTACTATCACGGTCCGATGTTCAGAAAAGATGACAGCGGCAGCCCTCAGGAGTTCTACCAGCTTGGTGTGGAACTGCTGGGCAGCGACAGCATCCTGAGTGAAAACGAGGTTATCAGCCTGGGAGTCAAGCTTTGCGAACAACTCGGACTGAAAGATGCCTGGCTGGATATCACCAGCTTTGGCTGCAATTCCTGCCGTCCGCTCTTCTTCAAAGCCATGCGCGCCTTTCTGAATGAGAACAAGGAAAAGTATTGTCAGACCTGTTACGACGAACTAATGAAAAACCCTCTGCTGTCAACAGAGTGTCTGGATAAAAAATGCCTGCACTCCACCCGTCAGGGTCCCAAAATGCAGGATTATCTGTGTCCCCAATGCGCCGTGAATTTTGAACGTGTAAAAAAGATACAAGCCAATCTCGGCTATAATTACAAGGTCAATCACGACCTCGTCAAGAACTTCTCATACTACAACGAAACCGTCTTCAATTTCGTGATTCAGAACAATGGCAGCAGTGAAATCATCGGCGGCGGCGGCAGATATGACTATCTTTCCAACAAAGTTACCGGCAAGCAGATTCCCGCTGTCGGCTTCTATTTAAATCTGGACCTTATTTACAATATTATAACCTCCAGAAACCTCTTCCATCTGCCTGAAAAGCCTTTCTGCGTCTATGTCGCAGCCCAGTCTGAGGAAATGGAAATCATCATGCTGCAGATTGTTCAGGAGCTTCACCAGAGCAACATCTCGACGCTCATCAGTTCCGATCTCAGGAGCATTGACACAGATACCAAAACTGCCATCAATGGCGATTGTCAGGCGGTGGTAATTTTACGTGACGACAATATCAGAGAGGGTAAAGCCATGCTCAAAAACCTGGTCAAGGATAAGCAGGAATATGTTTCGCTGTCAGAGCTGTTGCCGGAACTGGAGCTGATCAGAAAAGCGCTGCAGGTTACTACCTGATTTCCACTTCTTCGGCGTCCTGACCGTAAATCTCTTTAAACCTCTGTTGATCAATATCTATAGGCTTGCCATGGTAGGCAATTTCTCCGTCTTTCAGAGCCATAACGTGCGAGCCGTATTTGCGTGCAAGAGACAGAAAATGCAGCGAACAGATGACTGTGATGCCGTCTTTGGAATTAAGCTCTCCCAAATATTGCATGATGCTGTCAGCCGTTGCGGGGTCAAGGCTGGCGACCGGCTCATCCGCCAGGATCAGTTTGGGCTGCTGCATCAGGGCACGCGCTATGGCTACTCTCTGCTGCTGTCCGCCGGAAAGTTTCTTCACCTTCTGATAGGCAAAATTGGTCAGGCCGACCCTCTCCAGGCAACTGAACGCCAGCTCTTTATCAGCATGGTTGAATTCTCCGATTGATGAATGGTAGCCCAGTCTGCCGGTCAGGACATTGGTCAGCACAGTGAGGTTTTTGACCAGATTGAACTGCTGAAAAATCATCCCGATTTGACTGCGGATTTGTCTGAGACCGGAAACTCCTGCCTGCAGCACGTCGGTTCCGTCGAAGTTGATATTGCCTGAAGTGGGCTCCACCAGACGGTTTATGCAGCGCAGCAAAGTGGATTTACCGGAACCGGACAGCCCCAGCAGGATCAGAAAATCTCCCTGCTTAACGCTCAGCGAGACATCCTGCAGCGCCCAGAACTTGCCGTCATAGCTCTTGCTTAAGTGATCTATTTGTAACAGCATTGATGGATGAATTCTACTTCAGAAAATCGGTCGGGTCTTTGCCCAGGGTTTTCAGAGTCTGGCGCACGATGTTGTAATCCGCATCGGTGGCTTTGTTGAGGCCGTCAATGTCATAGAGGTCTTTCATCACCTGCCTGCCTTCGGAGGTGGCAACATATTCCACCAGAGCGGTTATGATCCTATCCTCAATGTCTTGCGGAAAGTCTTTCCTGATGGTGACAGTGTCATTGGGAATCCAGTCCGTGTAGCCGACAATGGCGATTTTTTCCAGCACGTCGGGATAGGTCTCAATCAGCTTCAGACGGGCATCCTGAGGCACATCATCCTGGTCGGGGGGAGACCAGTAGGTGCAGGCGATATCTGCTCTTTTACTATAAACTGCCAAAATTGCCTGCGGATGTCCACCTGCGAAAAAATAATCCTTGGGTTTGATTTCTCTTTCCTGTAAAACGGCGGAAGGATAGATGAATCCTGAGGTGGAAGCCGCATCAGTAAAAGCTATGACCTTGCCTTCGATGTCTTCAATGGAATTGATTTTACTGTCGGCCCGTGCCACGAATTGCCCTCTGTATTTGTCCAGACCGTTGCGCACGGTGCTGAGTCTGACCTCTGCTCCGTATTTGTCATGTGCCAGGATGTAGGCATAGGTTGCCAGCCAGGCGATATCAGCTTCTTTGGTGCCCATTGCTTCAATCACTGCAGCATAGCTGGTGGGCACCGCCACCTTGAAGAAGTAGCCGGTTTCCTGTTCCAGAAAATCCGCTATCGCCTCGCCGCTGGTCACGACTTTATTCGCTTCCATGGAAGGCACAAAATACATCTTGATGGGATTTTTCTTACTGCCCAGCGGAGCTTTGTTTACGCAGCTCACTGTCAGCAGCAGCAAGACCAGCATACAGCACAATATTATCTTGTTCATAATTTACCTCGTTAAATCCATTCCCAGTCATCAAACAGGGGGTCTATGATGAGGATGTCCCTCTGCCAGTATTCTTTTATCTCCAGCTGGCTAAATCCGTCAAGGGTTATGCCGTCGTGATTGAAGATATTGCCCGGCAGCACGATTACGTCATTCTTGTTTGGTTTGATTTGCTCTCTGATGTCGGCAAAGGTGAGCAAGCCGCTCACACTGACGTTTTCTCCCATATAGTGATTAATCACGCTCTGCACTCTGGCAGGACAGCATTCCGCCTTGCGCGTGACATAATCTGCAATTTCTTCAATATAACTTTGTGCCGAAGTGCCTGTCACCAGCAGCAGTGGTTTGCCTTTTTTACGCACTTCACGGAGCAGGGAGCGTCTTTTTTCTTTCCAGTTTTCCTGCAGCAGACAGACCATTCCGATGCCGTTTTCTATCTGCGGATAATCCTGATAATAATCACAATCGGGGATAGGTAAACCCGCCCGGATAAAGAGTTCATCGGCGCAATAGAGATAATCCGCGCCTTTGTCATTTCTGAATTCTTCTGTGAGAGAAATGATGTCGTTCGATTCGTCAGGAGTCAGAATTCTGAGTTTGGACAAGCCTCTTCTGAAGCGGGTCAGACCCACAGGAACGATGCCTATGGAGCCGGTATTGATTTCAGGTCTGGTGAGGTCATCCAGGGTGCGCTGCAGTTCCTCTTTATCATTGTAGCCCGGCACCACCACGATCTGGAAATGCAGCTTTATCCCGCCTCTGGAGAGCTTGCGCAGCTTTCTCATAATGTCCAGTTCCTGCTCATAGCCCATCAGTTCCTTGCGCAGAGCGGGATTGGTCGTATGCACCGAAATGTAGAGCGGAGAGAGTTTCTGCTCGATGATTCTGTCATAATCGGCTTTGGAGAGATTGGTCAGCGAGATGTAATTGCCGAAGACAAAAGAATAGAGAAAGTCGTCATCCTTGATGTAGAGCGAGTCGCGCAGGGAGGGCGGCATCTGGTCTATGAAGCAGAAAACGCAGCTGTTCACGCAGCTTGTGCATTGATAACTTTCAGGTTCGATGCCGAGCGGAGTTCTTTCGTTACGCGCTATTTCGATGCTGAGCGGCTCTCCGTCTGTCTTTTCCAGCTCGCAATCCAGATAACTCTCAGAGCCGTAAAACTCCAGATCAATGAAATCGCGGATGTCGTGACCATTGATGCAGAGCAGCTTATCGCCGGCTTTGATGCCGCTGCGTGCAGCTAAACTGCGGGGCAGGATGTCCTGTATAATGAGTGGCATTGCTTAGTGGTAGCGA
This sequence comes from Cloacimonadaceae bacterium (SeqCode), assembly GCA_046485025.1. Taxonomy (GTDB): domain Bacteria; phylum Cloacimonadota; class Cloacimonadia; order Cloacimonadales; family Cloacimonadaceae; genus UBA5614. The sequence continues at coordinate 4,294 of JAWOHU010000183.1, forward strand.
TAGTGTTTACGGACAGGTTTCTTGACCACCCAGGTGCAGGTCAGTCCCTTGGGAAAGGTGACAAAATCTCCCTCTCGGAAAGAGGTTTTCACTCCCTTAAAATCGAGGATTTCGACGTCTCCTTCCAGGAGATAGCACTCCTCAATGGAGTCATAATGCCATTCGAAAATGGAAATTTCCTTGGTCCAGACAGGCCAGTCGAATACGCCTTTGGAGCGTATTTCATCAGCGCTGAGCTGTTGCACTTCAATGTGCATATCGTTCTCCCCCTGTAGTTAAATTGGCTCAGTTTTTATAAATTCCCATTAGTGATTTTTTGACTGGGGTGTCAACAGCTTTTTTTCTGCTCTTGCGTATCTGCCTTATTTAACATAAAGTTCACTTTCACTGCCCTTACATCATGACCTTAAAATGAAATTGGTTTCACCCACATATAAGGGCATGGAAGCGGTTATATCCGGGTTAAATATGGGTTAAACTCCGGTTATTATGCAAGGGTGGAGCCTGACGAATAGCTTGACATCTTGACCACAGCTTGGAGATAGGTTATAAAAAGGAAAAGTGTAGTTATCGGATTGTGATGAAGTCATGTAACAAAGTTGTAACTCTTCTGCTGACAGGGATTTTGTACCTGCTGGGCAGTGCTGTGCTTTGGAGTCAGGACACCAAACCGGTGAACGAAACAAATGAACCCATACAGGTTCCCTCCGGACTGACAATTTCAGACCTTGATGCAGAGCTTAGAACATCAGCTTTGACGGATACATTGAAGATTCCGGCAGTCGGGATTGATTCGCTCTCCTACATGGCGGACAGCATCTATTATCACTATGCCACGGAGCAGATTTTTCTGTATGGCAACACAAGCGTCAAGTATCAGACTTCGACCATCCTGGCAGACAGTCTGCAGATTGATTTGAAGCAGGAACGCGCCTTCTCGACAGGCAGAACGGTGCTCATAGACAATGACCAGGTGCTGATCGGCAACCAGGTTTACTATGATGTAAACTCGCAGACAGGGATGATGTATGACACCGCCAGCAAACTGGAAAAAGGCTATTACTACGGCGACGAG
>JAWOHU010000024.1:0-20139 GCA_046485025.1 Cloacimonadaceae bacterium (SeqCode)
AGGATGCAAAGAGCCCACCGGCATGGGGAAATTACGGTTCAAGTCAACCAGGTTGGCATTATATCTGCTGTGTGCAATGTATCCGTCAGGATTTAGCATAGGGCAGATCCAAAGCTCTGTATTGTCCACCATAATAGTGACTCTGGGGTCAGTGCCGTATTGTGAGGTTAGTTGCTGAATCAGTCTGATCAGTAAATCATAACCTACAACTTCATCACCGTGAATGGAAGAAATGTATCTGAATTCAGGCTCGTTTTCCTGCTGAGCCACATTGTCGCTGATTTTCATGAAGTAGAGCGGGCGATTTTGCACAGAAGTGCCAAACTGCACAAGTTCACAGATATTAGGAAATTGATTAGCCGTATTCTGCATAAAAGTCGTAAACTCAGACCAGGTGTAATAATCCCGCATGGGGTCATCAGAATATTTGGTAGCTTCCCACAGGGAGTCAGCATATTCTTTGGCATAATCAGGAATTCTTATTGCTGCAAAGCCGTTGGATAGGATTTTACTAAAAGCATAGTCATCAGGGACGTAGGCAATAATGGTCTGCGTTTCCTGATTGACATAATCAACGCTGACATTCATTCTATTCAGCTTTTTGACGTCTTCTTTAATCTGCCAACTGGTGATTTTAACAGGATATCCCTGTAAAGTCAGACTCAACAGAAAAAGCAGTAGAACCAACAAAGTTTTTTTCATCTATTTACCTTAAATTTATATTCTTCAATTTTTGATGTGCAATTTTAGTGCCGAACATAGAAAAATGCCAGGTTGCCAACGGCACATAGCTGATTCCGCTTAATGCTGCTTCATTCCTGATCTGATATGATTCGCGGGCAACCATTGTGTTGGACCTGGCAGTTACAAATTTATCCAGTGGAGATTCCTGTCAAGCTGCATCAGTGTTTTGTTTTGATTAAAGATATCTGGTTCCTTTATCTGAGAAGGCATTTATGTCCAGAGATGCAAAGATTTTGTTTTTATATTTGGGAATGGCAGCAGCGGCAATCATGGCAGCGTTGTCCATGCACAATTTTACAGAGGGGTAATAGACTTTAGTACCAATCCTTTGTGCTTCTTCCTGCATAAGTTTTCTCAGCAAGGAATTGGCAGCCACTCCTCCTCCAATCAGAACGGTCTTGATCTTATGAAGTTTGGCGTAGCGGATAGTCTTCTTAACCAGAGGTATCACTATCGCCTTCTGAATAGAGGCTGCAAGATCATTTTTGTGTTCTTCTATCCACTCGCTGGACTGTTTATTAAAAAACTGTATGACAGAAGTCTTCAGACCACTGTAACTGAAGTTGAAGTTATCCTTTTGTTTGAGCCCAAGCGGAAACTCGATAAATTCAGGATTGCCGTCAAGTGCCAACTTATCAATTATTGGACCTCCGGGAAAACCGAGACCCATGAGCTTAGCTAATTTGTCAAACGACTCTCCTGCAGCATCATCAAGCGTTTTTCCGACATATTCGAATTCTGTGTCTGTAGTGAAATAAACCAGTTCTGTGTGTCCACCTGAAACAATCAACGCCAGGTAGGGGGGATGTGTGTACCCATGCTCTATGTTGTTGGCAAAGAGGTGCCCCAGCATATGATTAACAGTGATCAGAGGAATGCCCAAACCCCAGGCCAGGCTTTTAGCAAAAGATAGTCCGACTATCAGAGAACCTATCAGTCCTGGATTTATAGAGACTGCTATGGCAGATACTTCAGACAGGGAAAGGCCTGTTTGATTTATCACAGTCTCAATCAGATACACAATATTCTTCATATGCAATCTGGATGCGAGTTCCGGCAATACGCCACCAAACCTGATATGCTCAGACTGAGAGGAGGTTAGCTGAAAAATTATATCGTAGTTTGTATTGACTAGGGCAATGGAAGTATCATCACAGGACGATTCAATTGCGAGAATGAATTCATCTTTCATTTACTTCTTTATGGTCACTTTCTGAGGAGAAAAATCAAGAATTTCAACCTCAGGCGGAGTTTTTATACTAACGGGAATCTCATTATCCTTCTGCTCGGATATAACAAGTTCTGCTGTTATGTCACGATTTGTCAGCGAATTAACCAGGCTCGCCACACCTCTGATTCTGACTGTCAATTCCCGGGGGAAGAAATCAAATCCGGCCTGTGCGTTGATGCGGACTCTTGTTATTACTCTGGTCACTGCTTGTTCGTCCATCCTTACAATATCTACGGTGGGAGTGAGTAATTCAATTTGTTTGGCTGGCGCATCAAGGGGGATGCTAAATTTACTCTTATTAAGCATGGAAGCTGCCACAGGTTGCGTTTTGACGCTTAATATCAAACGCACCAGTCTCTCAGGACCACGGATGCTGACTTCATCCTGGATTAATTTATACATTCTGTCATTGAAAAGCTGACGGCTTTCATTGTCGGCAAAAATAAGCTCTACATTCACATTAGATGTAATCGTAGCTAGTTTTTCAACTTGAATGTCTTCAAGAAAAGGTTCAATTAAGTCAATATCATAATCAGACAAGTCGTTGTAAATATAGGAGCGGTTATCAAGTATTTGCTTATCTTTGCTTAAGGCAGATGCATCAAACAGAACATGATAACTTGATAACTTCAGTTTTAAGATATCATATCCTTTTGCCACTACTCTGAATCTGTTTTTAGCCGGCAACTGTGAAGGCAGGACATCGTCAGGAAGATCGATATATTCAATTGGTAAGGAAATAATTGAAGTCTGGACCTTGGAAGCAGCGGTGTGACACCAGATCAAAAGCGATAGAAAAAGAGCTACAGCTGCAAGCCAGTATTTATATTTATTAAAATTCATTTCTTCGAGCTCTGCTTGATTTTATACTGTTTGATTTTCTTGTAAAGGGTTGTTCTTTCGACACCAATTAGTTTGGCGGTCTTGCTTATGTGCCACTTATTTTTTTCTAAATGATAACATATAAAATCTCTCTCAAAATTGCTGACACCAGCTTTGAGATTCTCCATTCTAATATACTTATGTACGTTTGAGACAGAAGTCTCATTCTGTTTTTTAATTTTTAGGTCAAGATGTTTTTTTATAATGTCTGACGTAATTTCTTTTTCAGATAACACAATCGCTTTACAGAAATTCTTTAACTCTCTTACATTTCCAGGCCAGGAGTAGGAAAGCAGCATATCTTTTACCTTGTGCAGATTAGCTCTTGAAGCGTTCAGATTCATCTGATAATAACTGCTGAGAAAGTAATTTAATAATACATAAGCATCTTCACCCCTTTCTCTTAAGGGCAGCAGTTCAATTATATTACCTTCGATTCTGTAATACAAGTCTTTTCTGAATACATCAGGTTGTGCTAGCTTTTCTAAAGATGAATTGGATGCGAAGATCAATTTTGTGTCTACTTTTTGGGATTCACCACCGACAACTTGTATCTCTTTGTTTTCAATGGCTCGCAGAATTTTGGATTGCGCAGCGAGGGATAAATTAGTGATTTCATCCAAAAATAATACTCCATTATTACAGCGTTCAAAAAAACCGATTTTGGACCTATCAGCGCTGGTAAAAGAACCTTTAATGTGTCCAAATAGTTCGGATTCAATCAAAGTCTCAGTTAACGCACTGCAATTAACTGTATGAAATGGTTTGGCAAAACGGCTGGAATTCAGATAATAATAATATGCCGCAACTTCCTTGCCGGTTCCTGTTTCTCCGATAACAAACATATCTTCATCAGCTTGCGCCAGTTTCATAATCTGACGTTTAGCTTGAGTTACGCAATCAGATTCTCCTATGAATGCATGTGACTGGACAATACTTTTCTTTAGATAGATATTTTCGATTTGCAGCTGTAAGTTTGCTTCTTCTTGTCTTTTCAACTGGATAGCGCTGTTTGCTCTGATCAGTAATTCAGTTTCATTGATGTAGTCAGTTACATCAAAAATATGATAAGCTCCCAGCTTATAAATTTCATTCAGCTTTGAGGTTTTTTTATCTTTGGATAGAATAATTAGTTTCGCATCTGTCTGTTTTTCATTGATAAGCATTTGACAGACTTCATTGGCGTTCAGTTTACTGTTTGTTAAATCGAAATTGATTATTATCAGGTCAGGATTGAATCTGCTGAATGTTTTAAAGAAATCAGAACTATTTTTGCTGATTCTGACAATGTAGTTATTGTCAGTCAGGACTCTGGAGAAATTCAAGGCAGTCTTGAGATCAGATTCCAGTATCGCTATTTTACCTTTGGTTTTCTTCATTATTTATTTAATTTTTTCTTCAATATCAGACAAAGCATTAACAAAGTATATGTATGCCTGGTCAGGAGAATCATAGGGGGAAAAATACTTGTGCACATCACCATCCTGGAAGTACTTTGTGCACATATAGTAGAAATGATCCGAAGTGGTCAGCTGACGAATCTGTTGTAGAAGTTCTGCATCGCCACCCTGCTTTACTCTTTCAAGCAGTTCATATAGTGTTTCTATGGCATTATGCTGCATATCGTTTTCCAGCCAGGCGCTTAGATCTCTCTCTTCATCTGCCCAGGAAACTGGTTCTGTAAAACTTAGAGATTCCTGCTGATAATTGGCATATTCAATTGTTTCTTTGGGAGTGAGAAATCCCAGGTGTTTTCTCTTTAATACTTCTTCCGGCAGATGACTCATAAAATCAAAAATACCTGTTTCCGCCCATTGATGTTCACCAAATGTCTCATAATCCATAAAAAGATTGAGAAACTGATTCCGGTCTTCTTCTTCTGATAAGGTCAGCTTATCAATCCAATTGACAAATTTTGGAACTGTTAACGGAAACTCTGGCCAGTCCTTGTTGGAGAAGCGAAAGGCAATATCATCTGAAAGTTTATAATACTTGAGCAGCAGATTCATGGTTTTACTGTAGTTCTTATAGGCATAGAGGGGAGAACGCCAGTTCAAAATTCTGTCGACACCTTCTGTAATAATTGTTTTAAACCCTTCAATGTCGTAGATGATGTCTGATAGAGAATTCTGATAAATCAACTCAGTGTTTCTGAAAGTTTCTGTGAAGTAGTCAAATTCTGATTTCATCAGATCCCTGTGCATTTGTACCTGATCCAGAAATTCATTTCTATCATACAAGAAACTCAGAGAGTGATAGTATGTTTCACCCAGAAGTTCTACGCATCCAGTTGCCACCAATTCTTTAAAAGATTCCAAAACTTCCGGTGTATAGAGCTTGAATTGTTCGATAGCAGTACCTGTTATTGAAAAAGCAATTTTAAACTTTCCCTCATGTCGTTTGATTAAATCCAACAGCAATTTATTGGTTGGGAGGTAACATTTATCAGCAACTTTTCGCATAACAGAGCTGTTTAATGTTTCATCAAAAATAGGTGAACCGGTTCCAATGTCCAGTACGTTGAAATGTCTCAACCTGAAAGGCTGGTGCACTTGGAAGTAAAATACTATATTTAACATTTACTGCTCCTTAAATTGCAGTTGCAGCAAGATATTCTGATAAAACTGAGCTGTATACTTCTCTGATTTTATCTGCTGCTTCATCCCAAAGAATATAATTAACTTCCAGTTTACCATCCTGTCCCATCTTATGACAGATATCAGGATTTTCTATCAGATAATTTATGGTTTCTGCCATTCTATCTGTATCCCAGAAATCAATTTTAAAAGCATGATTGACGACCTCAGCCACTCCTGACTGTTTGGAAATAATGGAAGTTACGCCATAAGCCATAGCTTCTAAAGGTGCAATGCCAAATGGTTCAGAGACAGATGGAAGCACATAAATATCTGATGATTTTAGGATAAATTCGACCTGTTTTCTATTGAGAAAACCGGAGAACAGGAATCTGTTTTTTAATTTCAACCCGGCAGATTTCCTCAGCAGTTTTCTGCTCATGTCTCCGGTGCCGGCAACTATGAATCTTGCCTCTGGATGAAGTTGTAAAACTTTATGAGCCACTTCTAGAAAATAATCCGGACCTTTCTGGAGTGTAACTCGACCTAAGAATAATATTGTCGGTCCTTTGAAAATTCTCTTTTTATTATCTTCTATGTCTGTCTGCATAGTAAAAGCATTATGCACAATTCGGATTCTGCCGGAATCAATCTTGTAACGTGACATTATCATCTGAGCTGTATACTGCGAAACAGCGATAACTCTATCTGCAAAGGTCATACCGCCATATTCAATTCTGTGAATGCGCTCATCACCCGGACCGCCTGACCTGTCAAATTCAGTGGCATGAATATGAACAACAAGAGGCTTCTGACTGACTTTTTTTGCTAGCATACCGGCTGGATAACATAGCCAGTCATGAGAGTGAATCAGGTCATATTTAAGTTCTTTGGCTATTTTCTGTGCTCGAATAGTATATTCCTGCACTTTACGGATCAAATCTTCATCACCAATAAGGTTCAAAATTACATCTTCCAATAACTTCTCATTCTCCGTTACTTCAAATCTGCCAGTGATTTCACTCTTGTCAACTGTCATAAAGTACTTTGAGATATCATTCATCTGAATGTAACTTTCAGGATGTGAAGTAATTCCAATGTAATCAAGTCTTTCCTTGAGTGAAGTAAATTTGAGTAATTCGTATTCTTTCTGCTTTTGTGGCTCAAGATAATGAACTGGCATTCTGTCTGCATCTTCAACTGTCTCAAGCGGGAAATAAACCAGTTCTTTTGTCGGTAATACTAAATCTATTTTAATACCAAGCTTGAGGAGAGACTGAACCATACCGTAACAGGCCATTCCCAAGCCGCCGGAAATGAAGGGAGGAAATTCCCAGGTGAACATCAGAATCTTCATTTCGTATCTTCCTCCAGAGCAGCTATGTACGTTTCAATGTTGTATAGAGCTGCCACACTCCATGCCATGGCAGGTGCACCCTTGGGAAAATGAGGAGCATCGCCGTCCCAGATTTCGGCTACTGAGCCAATGTGCCCTCTCATAAAACTGTTTCTGAAGTTACCAATAAACTCTGATAAGTCTTTTTTAATTTCTATTTCTGTCTTGATTCCTTTGTAAGCTTTTAAATAAGTTCCGCAGAAAGCTCCCAGCAGCCAGGCCCAGACGCTACCATTGTGATAGGCTTTATCTCTTTCGATTTGGCTGCCATAATATTTCTTGCGGAATCTGACATCTTTTGGAGATAAAGTTCGAATTCCATAAAACGTATATAATTCCCGATATGATTTTTCAAACAGCATTTGCATCTGTTCCTGGCTGAACAAAGGCCAGGGCAGTGAAGCAGCAATCAAACTGTTAGGGCGGAATTCCCTGACCGGCTTGTCACCAATCAGACGGTCAGCAGGATAATCATCCAGCCAGTATTGCTGAAAAGCAGATAATACCTTGTCCTTATAATCTAAAATATCAGTATCTACTTTGTGTTTTCTTGATGATTTCTGATTATGTATCAGGCACATATCCTGATAACAGCAGATAGCATTGTACCAAAGTGCGTTCAGCTCAACGGGTGCACCGTCGCGGGGAGTTACTGCCTTGCCGTCAATTCTTACATCCATCCAGGTAGCATGTGCAAATTCAGGATATAGTTCAATCAAACCATCTTCTCTAATTTGAAAGGGATAGTTCTTGTTCGTAATAATACCTTCGAGAATTTGCTCAGTTATTTTAACAGTGAAAAGCCAATTTTTTACTGTATTTCGTATCTTGCCAAATTTGTACAGCAGGATAACATACCACAAGGTAGCATCGATTGATTCGTAATTAGCTTCTCTGCCCGTTTCAGGAAAAACGTTTGGTATCAGTCCGTCTTTAATACAGCAGCTGTATTTCAGTAATGTTTTCTCAACCAAATCACGCCAATCTGGATTGTGCAGCATAGCGTTAAGCACATACATCGTATCTCTGCCCCAGACTCCGTACCAGGGGTACCCTGCTACGATATCATCATTGGAAACAAAGTCCTTAACAGCAAACTCAAGGATCTTCAGATATTCTTGATAATTAAAGAGCTGACTATCATTAAAATCAATCGAGAAAAGAAGATTAGCATCCATATCAGATAACGATGGATAATCATGAGGTTTAGGAAGCTCATCGTAACGTTTTACGATATTTTTAATTAGTTGTGCAGAATAATCTATAAGTTGATCAGAGAAAATGACATAATTCTCATCACCGACTCCCAGATCGAAACTCAGTTCAAACAAGGATATCTGGTCTCCAATTCCTTGATAGCCTTTCATTTCTTCCCAAGGATAAAACACATTATAATATGTATAGCGGTTTTCTTTTACTGCACCATTAGGGATATAGCCATAAACCTTAAATTGATTCGATTGTCTTAATGCGTTGAATGCTGTGCCTTCAACAGCAATGGCTATATCAGTTTTAAAACTTTCATCTTCTAAACTTCCGGGAGAGTTTAGCTCATGATGATTGATCATAGAATATTTCGGATGAAATTCAAAGTGTAGTTTATGGTGTCCCAGATTGGTATACTTCAAGACTATAGTATTAGAATACTCATCCATAAAGATTTCTTTACGAATCAGAATATCATTTTGGTGAGGAAGAGACGAATATAGAAAAATAGGATATGGTCTGAGCCAGGGTTTGACCAGATAGAGAAAGCCTTCTGGATAGATGCAATTGCTGTAGTTATTACTATCCAGGTGAAAGGATTCACCTCTCCATTCAACTTTCTCTTCCATTCCTGCCACCAAATGACGACGTTGGAACGCTCTGTCACTGGCTATAAGCAGACCATGGTACTTGCGCTGATTAATCAGGTTTCCGGTTCCCAGAGCGTAACCGCCCAGTCTGTTTGTTAGTATCCATTCATGGTGATGGGTTTCCATGAAGTAATTATTCATTAGTACCTCAGCTTCCTTTATCTTGTGTTGATTATTTTCAACATCTGATTTTAGTCAAGCAATTTGTACCCCCATTTTGTGTAAAGGGAAATCCGTAATCATGAAATTGTAAATTGTTACAATACTAACTATTGATGACATTCCAGACAACTCTGATCATTAGCAGCAGCAAAGCCAATATGAATATCTTTCTGATCAATTTGTTGCCTCTTAACACGACAAGTCTGGAACCTACCAGATTACCCATAATCCCGAAACAAGCGGCGGGAATTGCCAGTTGATAGAAAATCTTGCCGGAAAAGGCAAATGTAATCAGGGCAGCGAAATTGGAAGCCAAATTGACTACTTTGGTATTGCCGTTGGCAGTTATGTAATCATATTTCAGAAGGAGTGCATAAAATAGAATCAAAAATGTGCCGGTTCCGGGTCCAAAAAAACCATCATAGAAGCCGATTACCAAGCCTGCCAGAAATCCGAAACCATATTTACGATGAAAGCTGACTCCTCTGGACAGGTTAAGGCTTCCCAAATTCTGGTTCAAGACAGTAATCAGAGCAATTATTGGGATGAGTACAATCAGGATGTAATTCAAAAAATCCGGACTGATCATCAGAACTGTTCTTGTTCCCAACCAGCTTCCCAGCAAAGCTGCTCCAGCACTGATAAGAGCTATTTTCAGATCAATCATTTTATTGCGGAAATAATTGCTGGTGGCAAACAGTGTTCCCCAAAATGAAGAAAACTTGTTGGTTCCCAGTGCCATATGAGGCGGCAACCCAACAAAAAGATAAGTCGGTAGAGAAATAAGTCCGCCGCCTCCGGCAATGGAATCCATCATACCTGCCAGAAAAATCATTATCATCACAGTCAGATAATCATAGAAATATAACTGCATCATAATTCCGCCCTGAATTCCATCTTCAACTCATGGAGAACTTCATCCTGAGGATAGGATCTTCCGGAGTACTCAAAAACTCCTGATGTAAAGCTGTTCAGTCTGTATTGAGTCTGCAGCGACCAGACATAGAGAGCGCCATTGCGCTTTTCCGGCAGGAAGAGCATTAAATCAGAACCGCTGCGGCGGTTGATCTGGACAGAGAAATTGCCTGTAATACGATATTTGTTTTTCAAATAAAGCGTTGACAAAGGATTTATCCTGAATGAATTCATTGTATATGCTTGAGTTTGTGTCGTGCTGTTTCCTTTTTCATATTTATAGGATGTGGTTAACTGCAGATTGGCAGATGCGGTCAGGCTGCGGAACAGGTTTGCTGAGATTTCATTGGTTTTGACTTCGGAAGAGTATCTGGAGTTTCTCTCAATTCCATTCAGAATTGAGGTTTGAAGCTTGTAGCCGCGAATCTGTTTCCAGTCAAGTTCCAGCTCCCGGTTTTCGATGTAGGTTTTACTGAAATCCTGATACCTGTTATCCAGAATGTGACTTACCTCATATCTGAGATTGCCTGTTACAACATTTTTATAAAGGTCAATCCACATGTTATGCTGCTTAAATTTCCGTCCGAACTTGGTGGAATCTGATTTGAAGAAATCATCCCATATGATCATATACAGCTTCGGGTCACCTTCAGCAGTTGTATTGTGGCTCATCTGGAAGTTGCTGTCCAGATGGAAGCGCTGCCAGAAGCTGTTGGGCATTATCTTCTTGGACAGATGATAAAACACACTCAGATTTGCATTGATATCATTTGCCAATTGTCCCGTTCCGCTGGTAGTGTAGATGTAATCATAATCACCGTTGACCACATAGATGCTGTCTGCGTCATATAAGCCGAGACCGCTGCCGACGTATTGCAGTTCCTTGATTCTGGGAAAAAACTCCTGCCGGTTGAGTTGGTAGTATGAATTCAGCGACAAGGAGTTATCCCAGAACTGATGAGATGACCTCAAGTCAAACAAATTATACTTTTGGTCTTGTGCTGCGTCAGTTGTCTGAACTGTAGTGTGATAATCGGCTTCCCTGTGCGTAAAATTCAGATTCAGCGTGTTGTTTGTTTGATTCAGTAGCTGATTGAATTGCCACGTATTGAAAGTACTTAAGTTAATCCAATCAGAGCTTGTTTTACGTTGATTATTCTCATTTGAGTATGAGAGCGTTGTGCTGTAAGTGTTTTCATTGCTTATTTTAATGGAAGGATTAAAGCGTGTAAGACTTATCCCTCTCAGAGCTGCCACAGTGTCTGTATCTGCATAATCATATTCATCTTGTTGCCAGAGATATCTTGATTTGAGTGTCAGCAATTTCCATTTCCAGCCTGCGTCCCAATCGTGATATTGCAGATTTGAACTCTTGAGAGTGGAATCCCGGAAAGCCTGTTTTGAATAAATACCATACCACATTAGTGAAGGAATCAGCTTGTTCTGATTAATACGTGTTTCAGTCTTTATGAATCTTTGTTCCAAAGCATCCCTGACATTTTTGTAACGGGCAGAAAGTCTCTGACTCCAGGATAAACCATTATTCAGATTAACAGACACATCAAGCTGTTGCTGGGCCCTGTCGTCCATCGACGGGATTGATGAAAACTCATAGATTTCATTATCCGGGACAAGGTTGCTGAAGGAAAAGCTGTTGTCATCCTTAAATCTGTAGGAAAGCCTCAGACCCGGATTAAATCTTACCCCCGGAGGAATAAATCCTGACACAGCCTTTAATATATAGCTCTGATTATCTTTATCATCAAGAGCGGAAAAGGTGTTTTTATCCTGACTGGTCAATACTCCTTCTACCATTAAGTTCCAGGCGTCTGAGCTGTATTCCAGGTTCAGACCGTAATTGGAATAATCCGCCGGTGCAATCAGTTTCTTGATTGGCAGCCAGCTGCCCAGCCCCTTGCCTCTATACACATATTTGTTTGATGCAAAAGGTTCATAATCTCCCTGACCGGTTCCCACATAACTGAAGTAAATCAGATAATTTGCTATCGTATCATTTTCCGCATATTCATAATAGACATTGTTATTGTCATCCAGTTTCCTGATGTAATTTCCCGAGCCCGGTTCCACTTCGAAAACGCCTTGACCCCAGACGGTTTTGTCGCCGGCCCGTCTCAGGGAATCTTTATCGGCTTCAGAAAAATTGTATTGCAGAGGGTTGTCCCTGCTGTCAGTCTGTTTAATAATATGACTTCTGAGCACAAGTTCCGGAGTGATGTTGACACCTGCTGAACCCAGATACAAATTCTGTCTGTAGAAATCATCTGAATATTGAAAGTTGACAATGATTCTGCTGTTTGAAGTTATGAGTTTTTTGAAGAACAGCGAGCCCTCTGAGTAATCGATTGTATAATCATCTCCACGATTAAACGTTTCTCCGTTCACAGAGACTCTTTCACTGCCCGCTATGACTAAAACGTTCAGACCGCCCGTATTGGCAGTGAGGAAATAGGGACCCTGTTTGCCTTCAATCCCCTGGATGATATTTGTGGCAGGTTTGCCTCCGTTCACGGCATAGGCGCCTTGCAGTTTGAATTTATCTGAATACAGCAGATTTATGCCCTCGAATCTGGCTTTGTATTTCATCAGGTCAGTTTCGGCAAATTCATATTCCTGGTCGCCAAAGGTGATGGCATACTGTTTGCCAAACAGCTTCAGATAGACTTGGTCGAGGCTGCTGATTTCTCTGCTGTCGCCTTCCGGAGTGAGAGGAGTCTGGCTGTCGGAGAGCCTGCCTTCGATTTTCATATTGTCGCTCAGCTCGCCGTCCAGTTGCAGATACAAGGATTGTTTCAAATCATAGGATTCCTGATTGGAAAAAGTCAGAGCGAAAGTCTTGGAACCTGTAATCAGCAGGCGGTTGTCTTCTGCAAATAGAATCTGCCTTTTCTTGATGCCGGATAAGGCAAACAGGCTGTCCTCAATGACCTGCTGTTCATACTGATAGAATTTCTTCATCAGAAAATCCGGTATGACAAAATAGGAAACATAGACCTGTGCTGAGAGCAGATTAGGATTATGAAAAATGATGTCTCCGTTGTTGTAATCTATTGAATAATCAGTTTCTCGAACCAACTTTAAGCTGTCGCTTCTGATGACTTCGGATCCTGCTACAATTCTACTGTCTGGTAATTTGTAACTGGTCGAATCAATGAAGATTTCCAGCGTTATCTGACGAAAGTTTGATGTTTTACTATTCTGAGCTTGCAGACCTGTTGTGCCAAGAAATATTAACACAACCACAGCAGCAAACGGCAGTATCTTACTCAGCAGATTACAATTCAAATCAGTGAAATCTACACTTTATGGATTACGTAAGTCACGACTCCCCAGATGACGAAATCTATGTTTTCGTCAATGCGAATCGGGGAATAGTTATCATTTTCGGGAAGCAGCCAATACATCCCGTCCACAATGCTCAGCCTTTTCACAGTCAGCTCTCCGTCCACTATGGCAATGACAATCCTGTGATTGCCAGCTTCCAGAGCTCTATCCACGATTAACAGGTCATCAGGCAGAATGCCAGCGTTCTGCATCGAATAGCCCTCCACTCTGACAAAAAAGGTGGCATTCGGATGCGGAATCAGAAACTCATTCAAATCCAGGCTCGCTTCTATGTAATCCTGTGCCGGTGACGGAAAGCCTGCCGGAACGTTGCTTCCCAGCAGAGGTCGTTCCAATGACTTTGTCTTGGTGAATTTATATATCTCTTTGATGGTTGATTCAGTCTTTTGCTTTTTAATCATCATATTTCCTTTCAGCGTATTTAAAATCATTGCATACAATAAAAAAGGCGCTGACTTTGTCAACGCCTTTGATATCAAATTGCAATTTAATTACTTTATAATTTTCAGATACTGCTGAGCAGTTTTGCCGTGTTGAGGGTCATTCTGGATGCTTTCAAAGTCAGCTTTAGCGCCTCTCATATCCTTCTGATTATATTTGGCTATGCCTCTGAACAGCAAAGCGGTGGAATTATTGGGATTGTTCTGCAGCACTATATTAGCCCAGGACAATGTTTTAGCATCGTTTTTCATATCATAATAGTAGAGACAGATATAGAGAGCGATGCTTTCGTCATATTCCAGGTCGATGTATCTCTCAAAATACTCGACTGCTTTGGCTCTGTTTTTCAGGTTCTTATAGTTATCGCCAATCAGTTTGTAAGCTGTTGACAGCGCATCCAGACCCGGATTGGTCGAGACAAATCTCTCCAATGCCTGGGTGGATTTATCCCACTGCTGAATCTGAGGATTTCGATAGATACTTCCCAGTTTCTGCAAAACATTGGCGTCGGTTTTTACCGAATTGGCTCTCTCATACCAGATAATGGCATTCTGAAAGTCGTTTTTATCCCTGTAAAGATCACCCAGTCTGTGATATGCATTGAAGTCATTCTTGCTGACAGCGTATTCTTTAAGAACTTCAAAAGCCTGTGTCTCATTCCTGAGGTCGTCTCTGTAAATGGCAAATTTCTGCAGCAGAATATCATCCTCATCAGGATTGGCTTCCAGATAGAGGTCATAATAATTCAGAGCTTTTTCATATTCTCCGGCTTGTCTGCTCACCACTGCCGCATTGCGGTAGAGAGTTACGATAATGTGCTCCAGTGAATCTTGCGGAGCGGATTGCGGCTGAAGTTCCTTATATAAATTTATAGCAGTTTCATAATTTTCCAGAGCTGAATCAAAATCGTTCTGAGCGGAATAGTCCAGAGCGCTGATAGTGTGGATATTTGCAATATTGCGTCTGATGTTAAAAATTTCCTTATTGATGGAATCGGGAGCGGTGGATGTGGGCAATGCCTGGTTGTAATATACAATTGCCTGATTGTATTTGGTGATGGCTTCGCTGTATTCTTCGTTTTCAAAACTAGACTGTGCGCTGTACGAAGTTTCAATCGCCAAATCCAGCGGTGTTTTTTCCACGACTTGTGGTGCTTGTGCCTTGTTTGAACCGCAGGCGGCAAGCATAATAACGATAGCTGTGATGAGTAGAAATTTTATGACTTTCATATTTCCTCCAGATTTTTCTTTTAAACAATTCTCTAAAACCCTGCATATTTGTCAATTATAAAAATCGACCGGCTTGACTTGCCTTTAATTTATATACCTGTTACAGGTTAAGATACTTCATTTTATTTCTACCCTACATGGCTCCTACATGATTTTCAGAAATCCGACACACAATACTCGCTGGATGAAGCCGATTTTGGGCTTTATCTTGCGTAAAACCTATGTTAGATGTGTGTTTGGGATAAATGAGCGATCTAGGGGAGAGGTCAGATTCCAGCTTTGGTAAGGTTTTCCCAGGGTTTCATCAGAGTATAGTTCATTACTTCACGCTGTAAGCCTTCCAGATGATCAGAAACCTTGTCCTGATACTTATCCAGAACCAGATACTTGTCAAACTTCAGATTGGTTCTTTCTGCCGCTTCCCTGATGATTTTAACTCCCTCTAAAACCAGAGATTCATCTGTAAATTCCATCAGATTGGTATTACAGATCAGTTCTGTGATTTGCAGTTTGGAACTGAACTCCAGCATTTCCTGCATTTTGATGATTTCGTCAGGGTTGGAGG
This sequence comes from Cloacimonadaceae bacterium (SeqCode), assembly GCA_046485025.1. Lineage (GTDB taxonomy): Bacteria > Cloacimonadota > Cloacimonadia > Cloacimonadales > Cloacimonadaceae > UBA5614. Next base: position 15,361 of record JAWOHU010000024.1, read on the forward strand.
TAAATGGTCGGTTCGTGTTTACTACAAAGAGCATTTCATAACCGCGCTTGATAATCTGCTCGTTGAATCTGCCCAAAGCTCTGCAGCCGGCAGGGTCGCCGCCTACGTCCAGAATCACAGTTCTATCAGGATTTTCTATCGCACCTCTGATTCTGGGAGAAATCATTGGCAGGTCTGCATGCTTAAATTGACCTTCCGGCGCTATAACTTCAATTCCTTCAGAAGCAAAGACATCCTGCACATCCCGGGTTCTGAAATAAGGATTGACCACATCAAGGTCAGCCAGCGAAACTTCCATACCCTGTGCCTTGAGCTGTCTGGACAGATGCACCGAATATTCACTCTTGCCGCTGCCGTAAGCGCCTATTACTATATATAACTTATTCATTGAAATATTTCCTTCAGATAATTATGAACCTGCTTATAATCTAATGCATAATAGTCGGAAGCAGAAATTATTTCTTGCCTGTATTCGTCTGCATCATCATCATAAATGGCAATGGCATGCATTGATGCGTTCTTGGCAGCCTGGACACCGCTGAGCGTGTCCTCAATCACGATGCACTGTTCCGGCCAAACGTCAAGTACCTCTGCCGCTTTGAGATAGATATCGGGATAGGGCTTGCCCTTGAGTTCCATGCAGCCGGTAATGATGGTCTGAAAGTAGGAAAGCAGATTATGCTGTTTGAGAGCAGCGACAGCCAAATCATAAGAATTGCTGGTGCCCATTCCGATTTTGATTTGCTTTTCAGACAACCAGTGTATCACAGCATCGACGTCGGCTTTGAGCGTAATGTCGTTCTCATAATGCTGACAGACGGTCTGCGTCCACTCGTTCATTACATCTTCCACGCTGTCAGTCAGACCAAATCTGTCTTTGAAATATTGTGCGGTTTGGATATAGCTGTTGCCGTGGGGGAGATGTGCAAACAGGTCTGTCGGGACCACGATTCCGCGTTTACCCAGAAACTCTTTGTCCACCTGTCTCCAGATGCTCATAGAATCAATCAGGGTGCCGTCCAAGTCAAAGATAACTGCTTTATATTGTTGATTTTTCATACTATAAAAAAATGGAGCGGGAAACGGGGGTCGAACCCGCGACATCTACCTTGGCAAGGTAGCGCTCTACCACTGAGCTATTCCCGCTCGTAATGAATGGTACCAGAGGCCGGACTTGAACCGGCACAGGCATTGAGCCCGAGGGATTTTAAGTCCCTTGTGTCTACCAATTCCACCACTCCGGCACTTTGGGATATTGGAGGCGACACCCGGATTTGAACCGGGGATGGAGATTTTGCAGACCTCTGCCTTACCACTTGGCTATGTCGCCTGTTATAAAACTAAAAGAACAATGGAGCGGGAAACGGGGGTCGAACCCGCGACATCTACCTTGGCAAGGTAGCGCTCTACCACTGAGCTATTCCCGCCCATGAAAGCATTTCTGTTAATCCAAAACCAAAAGAGGCTTGATTTTGTCAATCAGAATTTTGCTCAACTTCGCTGAAAATCTCTGCAGAAAAGCGATATAGCTGCGCCTTGTCGTCTTTCCAACTGCCGGATGGAAGATCTGCTTTATAACATATCTGATTTAAAAAAGTGGGCAAATCCCAGTTCCACTCCACCGGAACCTGGGGCAGAAGCAATCCGCTGCCATAGGGATGATTGAGCAGAAGTCCGTCCCTGCCGATTTCTATCTCTTTTGTATCCAAAACAAGGAGCATTTTGGAAAGCAAGGAAATCTCAATTCTGAGGTCTTTCAGTTCATCTTCTCTGACTTTGGGGAACCTGGGGTCCTGAAAAGCTGCAGCTCTTGCCATTTCCACAATACTGGGGACAAGGTCTTTGAAGCCTTTGATGTAGCCTATACAGCCGCGCAGCTCTCCGTGCTTGTGCAGAGTGACAAAAATCCCGCTCTGGACGTTGTATGCTTCGTCATCCGGATAGATGATAACGTCTTTTGTGAAGCGGGTTTCGATTGCCTGGCGTGCCAGCGCGAGTAACTCTTTTTTCTGTCTATCATTAAACATCATTTTATCCTTTCAAAAGAGCAGCGGAAAGATAGCCAACTACCTGACTGAAATCGCCGGAAGCTGCTCCGGAATGAGTATAGAGCAGTTCTTTCAGTTCACTTCCCACAAACTTTTCTGCCAGATGCATCAGTGTCATTATTCCGGCAAATCCGCAAGCTTCCGTTTTTCCGTTTCGGATATTGTTATAAAAGTCTTCCGTATTTAGAGCGACGATGTTCTCAATCAGCTTTCTGTCCATCTTTTCAGCCTCTTGGGCAGTATGATAATGTGACAAATCAGTAGAAACTATCACCACTGTTTCCTCATCCGGAAGTCCGGATAGAATTTCTGACAGTCGAACGCTCACATTTTTATTCTGATTGCCAATCATAATCGGAACGACCCTGACCTCGGGATTCAGATAAGCCAGGAAAGGCAATTGCACCTCCATACTATGCTCATTCTGATGATACCAGTTATCGATTACCTCAGCGCCTTGTGCAAAAAGGCTTTCCGCCATTTTGTCATTGAGAGTCAGATTGCCCAGCGGTGTCTCATAATGCTTAAACGGAGAAACGCTGAAGCTGAAATGATTGCCCCGATGTGACGGATGGATTATAATAGCGGTCTTGAACTTCTTCTGCGAGAGCAGTTTATAGGAATGAGCCGCACAGAATCCGGAATACATATAACCGGCGTGCGGACAGATGACACCTATGATATCTTTCCTGATATCATTCAGTTGCGCTTTATCAATCCAGTCTTTTATCTCTTGTCTCAAACGGGCAGGACTGTTGTCATAAAAGCTTCCTGCGAAAATTGCTTTTCTTGTCATCATTCCTCCTGACGGGACGCTATGTCTCTGTCATCGTTTTTGATACAAATCTGTTCTCTTTGAATTAAGTCGTCAAGGATTTTATGAACTTCGGAATAACTTTCTTCCGGAATGAGCACTTCAGCGCTGACCATATCAGTAAAAACCAGAGGATTTACTAGTGTTTTGAACTGTTTCAATTGATGTTTCAGAGACTCCAGAGCTGAATAATCACACTTGATCTCTAGTCGCTGATAAGATACATAATCAATCAGAGCACTGTTTTGAATAACTTGTTCCACAGCCTCGGAATAGGCATCTATCAGACCTCTGACCCCCAGTTTCACACCTCCATAGTAACGTGTCACCATTGCCAAAACATAGGTCAGATGATGTTTCAATAGTGTGTTCAGAATGGGCTTGCCGGCTGTTCCGGAAGGTTCGCCCTGGTCGGAATAATACTGAGTTTCCTGCTTTTTACCCAAGACATAAGCATAGCAGTTATGCGTGGCGTCCTTATACTTTTCATTGTGCTCAGAGAGAATTGCCTTCACCTGCTCCGCATCCTTTACAGGATAGAGAAAAGCAATGAATTCCGACCTCTGAATCTTAACGGAAACTGAGCTTATTCTATCTATAGTTTTCATCATTATTTCACCTTCGCCAGCTCATTCCATCTTGTCGTATAGCGGGGTGACAGTTTGGCACGTTTCATTTCCCAGTCTTTCTGGATTCCGGCGCTGGCAAAGAAGACTGTATCCTGACCCATGTATTTATTCACGGTATCGATTACATCCATCAGGACTTTGCGTTTATCGTCAAGATAGTTTTCCGCCATAAAGGTGAGGGGGACGTCTTCTTCCTGAATGATATCGGTGAGCATAACGCCAGCTTTCTTGAATTCAAAACCCGGAGCATATAGCTCATCCAGAAGTTTGAGTGCTGTTTTAATCAAATCCGGAGTGTAGGCTGTGGGCGGAAACAAAGTGGTGGAAGCTGCGTTGTTGTATTGCGGACCGTCCTTGAAGCGATTGGTATTGAGAAAGACCATCAGATGTCCTGCCACAGATTTTTGCCGGCGCAGTTTTTCCGCTGCTCTGGTCACATAGGTGGAAACTGCTTCCTGTAATTCGGAAAGAGAACCGACCTGTTTACTGAAGGATTTGGAGGTCACAATCCCCTTCTTCGGACCGGGAGTCTCATCCATCTCGATACAGGAATAGCCCTTCAGTTCCAGGACTGTCTTATGTCCCACGCTGGTCATGTAGTGGTCGATAAATTTCTCATCCGCGTCTCTGAGTTGAAGTGCATTGACTATCTTGCGCTGCACCAGGAATTTCTCATATTGTCTGCCCACGCCCCAAACCTTGGCAACCGGAATGGACTCCAGGATTTTATCCAGTTTGGGATGTTTCACCATATTGAAGACACCCCTGTAACCGGCGTATTTCTTGGCGGTACGATTGGCGATTTTGGCCAGGGTCTTGGTATTGGCAATCCCGATGGAAACAGGGATTCCGGTCCACTTGCGCACCGTATTTCTGATTTGGGTGCAGTATTGGCTGATATCCCTGCTTCTGAATCCGTTCAGGTTAAGAAAGGCCTCGTCGATGGAATAAATCTCGATATCCGGACAGAAGAATTCCAAGGTCTGCATCACGCGATTGGACATATCGGCGTAAAGAGTGTAATTTGAGGAAAGCAGGACTCCGCCTTTGCTTTTTATCATTCCTTCATATTTGAAGCCGGGAGTTCCGATGGGCAGATTCATCGCTTTTATTTCGTTGGAACGAGAAACAATGCACCCGTCGTTATTGGATAGAACCGCCAACGGAACCCCTTCCAGCTTAGGATTAAACACCCTTTCACAGGAGACATAAAAGTTATTACAGTCAACCAGAGCGATGATTTCATTGGTTTTGAAATTTATCTGACGCACCATAACCTCCATTCCTG
>JAWOHU010000188.1:0-4568 GCA_046485025.1 Cloacimonadaceae bacterium (SeqCode)
ATCCAGGTGGTCTCGGTCGGCATGGAGATTTCCGCGCCGATATTGTTCCAGGTGTTTCCATCACTGGAATAAACAATCTGGACACGTCCAATCCCTGTGGTTGATGATGTTCTCATCCACCAATCAAGTTCAGAAGTGGAGGTCAGTTCCAGCATCGATGTATGCAGATAAGAAGGCCCGGCAGCTATGTATTCATAAGCACTGGCAACTCCGTAGAAAGGAGTGGTGGTGCTGCGGGTGAAAGCTCCGCCGGGTGTGGTCCAGCCCAGAGGCGGAAAATCCACTGCATCAAAGCTTTCAGCAATCTGTGTGGCAGTCGGGGTTTTGAAGCTCCAGGTGGTCACACCGACAGCAGGACCATTGATATTGTAGGGCACCACTTTCCAGTAATAAGTTGTATTAGCTGCTAAAGTGGGCGTATAGGAGGTGCCGGTCTGGTTATCACTAACCAGGGTAGTGCCGTCCACGGTATCAAAGTAAACGTCATAACCGTCAGGCATGCCGCCGCCATCCTGCCAGCTGAGGACTCCGTCCAGGAAGGCCCAGCCAGCATCTGCTGGATAAACAAGAACAGCAGGATTGGGGGGGTCAAGTTGTGGAGTTACAAGAGCAAGATTAGAACGTAAAAGGGATCTGGTTCCGGCTGTGGTTGGAAATGTTGTATCCGCCTGTCTATAAACAAGCTTATAGTCAGGTGTTTGAGTAATATAGCGCCAGGTCGGGTAACCGGTAACATAATCGCCGTCCCAGTTTTTCCAGAAAATCTCGATATTACTGGTTCCGTCCCAGTTAAAGTTGGTTAAGTTGAAAGTAATGTAATACCAGCCTCCACCATTGAAGGTCAGGTTTCCGGAAAAAACCTGGGTAAAGGTTGATGAATCAGGCATGGCAGTACCGGTTTCATCTGCAGTAGTGGTGTACGTTGTAAGCGCTGTGTGCCGGACGAACATATGCAGGTCCAGCATTTCGTAGTTGGAAGGCGTATTTCCGACGTAGTAGCCGACACCGACAATATCATCCGTGCCATCGTAACCTGCAGCGGTTATCTCAGCAGCAGTGACAATAGTTTTGGTCCAGCCAAAATCATATAATCCGCTAAAGGGTCCATATGTGGCTGATGAACTGGTGCCGAGAGTACCGATGGGGTAAACATCAGCAAATGCTATTGTGAATAAGAACAACAGCATGGATAAGAGCAATAGTTTTTTCATGTCTTCTCCTTTATATTTTTGTTAATACGTTAAAGTGAAATCAGGGCGCAATGCTGCTCTGTTCGTTTGATTTTGACGGGAGTATAAATAGACGTGAGAGATTGCCGGACTGGCATCTTTCGTGATGTATATACTTTGGTAGATAGTTTGTGATGGGAAGTAGTGTAAGCAGGATATATTTGTCTTCTGAGCCGCAGGTTCTATAAAACATACTGGCGTCAACACAAATGCCATCGCTGCTCCTTTTACCCGTTATCCATCTCCCGGGTAAGCTCGTTTTTTTAAACAAGTCAAAACCTGATTTTTACTCCGTAAAATTCAGGCACCATATCTCTAAGCGATAAATTATCTCTTCACTGACATCAAATCTCAGTACAAAAATGCTGTCAAGAGAAAAAATGGAGAAAGTTCAGTAAGGGAGTTTTTTCACCACGAAGACACCCCTGCCTGTTTTTCATTAAAAAATTGAGTTGTGAGTTATTGGTTACATGAATAATTAAGAATTAAAATGACCGTTATGAGTTATGGGATAACCAATTATGAATTAAGACCGATGCTCTTATGGCAATGGAACGCTGGCTTTAGCCGGCCGGTCCACCAGATTTATCTGGTTTTTTATACATGTAGGTACAGGCGTCCCGCCTGTACTATACAAGCGGGGACGCTTGTATCCACAACGCAGGAATGACAGCTAGTTGTGTCAGGCTGAGCACAGTCGAAGCCTAGACTCAATGGGTGTCTTCATTTCGACTAAGCTCAATGTGACACCTGCGCAGGAATGACACAGTAGGGACAGACGCCCCCGTCTGTTCAATACAGGCGGGACGCCTGTATCTACAAAGCAGGCAAGCAGCATCAGATTTAGCTTGACATTAACTTCATTATATATATTTAATTGTTCATAGTGGCTTTAGTTTCTGCCGCAGATTATGTAAAGTTATTTAGAGGTGTGATCCGTGAATAAAAAAATGCTTATATTCTTTCCGGTTTTACTACTGGGAGTCATAAGTCTGCTTATGTCTCAGGGTAAGGGCAGTGAACTCCTTTTTGCCCAAAGTATATCTTCTCAAAATCCCGAATTCCACTTGTATTTTCTGACTGCAGTATCAGAAAATGAAACCGGCTCCGGTATCTATCGCGATATCGTTATTCCTCCTGATTATCTGACTGATTTTGAGACCTGGCCTCCTGTGGATTGGAATCTGGCTGGCGGAACCTATAGTTTTACGCAGCATACAGATGCCAATGGCAATAACTGGGCAAAAGCCAACTTTTTCAGTCAGGTTTCCGGAACGAGCATTATGACCACTCCGCCCTTGCAGGTTACAGATGGATCTGCTCAACTTCGTTTCACGTGGTCGCATCTGTATTATTATTTGTACCCTAATGACGCTCTGAGCATACTAGTCTCCAACAATTTAACCAGTTGGTCTCAATTCTGGTTTAAAACCGGCGCAGATTTGGACTCCAATGACAGCGATATATTATCTGCCCCCGGCAGCGGAGTGACGGAAACCATAGACATTCCGAGTGCTTATACGGATTCGACATTTTGGATCAGATTTGTGGCATCCAGCGGCTATGGCAGAAACCTGTTTATTGATAATGTGATAGTGCGGCAGACACCCGTAACGCCTCTTTTGATCTATGCTCCCTCCGCAATAGACTTCAGCCTGAGGGCACAGAATCTGACAGCCGGACCCTTGAATCTGACAATCAAAAATGACGGCATTGACACTCTGTTCATCGCAGCCGCTGACCTCAGCATCATTGGCGCTAATGCCGACCAGTTCAGCTTCAGTTCTGCCAATCTTCCCGCCGCCTTGTTGTATGGCGAATCTGTGACTATCCCTGTGTTTATGACCCCGACTTCCACAGGAATGAAAAACGGCACCCTGCGCATTGTCAATAATCAGACCAGAACCGATTATGACATTCCTGTGAGAGGGGAAGGGGCGGACAGCGTGGTCTTTATGTACGATGGGTTTACAAATGCAGTATCAGGAGAAGTATATGGATTCTACGATTCCGGAGGTCCGGACACAGACTATTCTGCCGATGAAGATTATGTTTACACCTTCTACCCGCCACCGGGAATGCTCATTCAGGCAGACTTTCTTGTCTTTTCCCTGGAAAATAATTATGATTTGCTCTATGTTTACTCCGGTGAATCTGCTGAATGCTTACTGCTGGGCACTTTCACCGGCTCAGACTCAATTCCTTCGATTATCTCTGCCGCCGGACCTCTGACCTTCAGATTCACTTCCGACGACAGCGTCCAGAAACCCGGCTGGATTATCAGAATCAGTTCTGTGCCATCACCTGAGCTGCCACCTGCTGTAGTGGTGTTGCTGTCTCCGCCAGAGCAGGCATCCGGATTGCCGGTTGACGGATTTGACCTGATTTGGTCACCCGGTCCGGGAGGCGGAGTGCCTTCCACCTATGATGTCTTCCTGTCTGACAATCTGGATGACATTGGTCAATATGTCTGGACAACGTCTGAATCGCGCTTAAATCCCGCCACTGCAGAGAATCCCGTGGCTTTTACTTATAACCTGATATATTACTGGACGGTGCAAGCCTTTAATCAATACGGCTTTAGCGAGCCGGCAGCCATACAGTCGTTCCGGATAGAGCTGTCTCCAGCAGTGATCAATGTCACTCCCGTCTCCTTAAGCGGGACGCTTACCCATCCCGATTCTCTCTCGTCTTCCCTGGGCCTGGCCATAAGTAATCAGGGAGGACGTCCCCTGAGCTTTAGAATCGTCATGTCTGAAACCACTACCCGGGCTTCTGACAGCGGCTTTGTGCCGGAAATTGTATCTTATCTGCCGGATGGGCAAGCTGTTCTGAATGCGGAAAGAAGTCCCCTGCCCATTGATTTTATCAATGCTGGCCGCGCCCTGTTTGACCTGCAATTCAGCTATCCCACCTATCTGAACGACGGGGAATATGGCATTGCCACAGACGGTAATTACTTCTACACAACAGACTGGAGCAGCAATGCCGGCGGGCTGGATGTGGCAAAATACAATCTGGACGGCAGCTTCGTGTCAGAATTTACCATTACTGGAGCCGGCAGCGTGCGTGACCTGGCTTATGACGGGCAGTACTTCTATGGCGCTGCAGTAGAGACAACCATCTATAAAATGGATTTTACTGCCGAAACCCTGATTGGCACTTTTACTGCGCCGGTGAGCGTCAGAGCCATTGCCTATGATTCTGAGGCGGATGCTTTCTGGGTGGGCAATAACTGGAATGCCAATCTAAGATTGGTAGACCGCACTGGAGCTCAAATCCTCTCTCTGACTACTGCTGTCGGCAATATTGCCGGCTTGGCTTATGACAACGTGTCAG
>JAWOHU010000016.1:0-4703 GCA_046485025.1 Cloacimonadaceae bacterium (SeqCode)
TGACTCTGTGAGTGAATTACTGTTTCTGTTCCAGTTTGGCCCAACTGTCCTTGAGCGGAACAATCCTGTTGAAAACAGGCTTGGCAGGAGTCGAATCAGGGTCTGTGATAAAGTAACCCAGACGCAGAAACTGATATCTGTTTCCCGGTTTGGTCTCTTTCAGTCCGGGTTCAGCGAAGCAATGTACTGTCTTCAAAGAGTCCGGATTGAGATAATCCAGCCAGGTTTTCCCGTCTTCCGTGTCATAAGGATTGGGCAGAGTAAAAAGATGGTCATACAGACGCACTTCCACGGGTATGTTGTGTTTAGCTGAAACCCAGTGTATTGTGCCTTTGACCTTTCTGCCGTCAGAGGTTCCACCACCTCTGGAAGCAGGGTCATAGGTGCAGATCAGCTCTGTGATCTTGCCTTCTGCATCTTTGATAACTTCTTTGCAGGTGATGTAATAGGCATGTTTAAGACGCACTTCTTTGCCCGGCGCCAGTCTGAACCATTTATGGGGAGCGTCTTCACGAAAGTCGTCTCTCTCGATATAAAGCTCTTTGGAAAAAGGAATCATCCTGGTTCCGGCTGCCAAATTTTCGGGATTATTCTGCGCTTCAATTTCTTCATTCAAATCATCCGGATAGTTCTCCAGAGTGACTTTCAGCGGGTCGAGCACCGCCATGGCACGATTGGCTCTGGTATTGAGATCATCTCTCAGGCAAAACTGCAGCAGCTCAAAATCCACTATGCTACTGGCTTTGGCTACTCCGATGCGGTCTGATAAATCACGTATGGATTCAGGGGTAAAACCGCGTCTGCGCATTCCTGCCAGAGTCGGCATGCGGGGGTCGTCCCAGCCTTTGACATAGCCTTCTTTGACCAGGTTCAGCAGCATTCTCTTGCTCATCACGGTATAGGTCAGATTCAGCCGCGCGAATTCAATCTGCTGCGGATGGCAGGGCACCGGCAATTGGTCCAGAAACCAGTCATACAGCGGTCTGTGGTCTTCAAATTCCAATGTGCAGATACTGTGCGTGATGCCTTCAATGGCGTCTGAGATGCAGTGCGTATAATCATACATCGGATAGATGCACCACTTGTCTGCAGTGCGGTGATGATGAGCTTTCTTGATTCTGTAGATGACGGGGTCGCGCATATTGATATTACCGGATGCCATATCTATTTTGGCGCGCAGGGTTTTGGCTCCGTCAACAAATTCGCCTGCTTTCATGCGTCTGAATAAATCCAGATTTTCTTCCACTGACCTGTCTCTATTTGGACTGTTGGTGCCGGACTGGGTCAGAGTTCCGCGTGTGGCAGCCATTTCTTCCGCAGTCAGGTCACAGACATAAGCTTTGCCGTCCTGAATCAGGATTTCGGCATAATTATACAGTTGGTCATAATAATCAGAAGCGTAGAAAAGTTTATCTTTCCAGTCAAAACCGAGCCAGCGGATATCTGCCATGATGCTGTCCACATATTCCACGTCTTCGGCGGTGGGATTGGTGTCATCGAAACGCAGATGGCAGATGCCCTGGTAATCGCGTGCCAGACCGAAATTCAGGCAGATGGATTTGCTGTGCCCGATATGCAGATAGCCATTCGGCTCAGGCGGAAAACGGGTGATGACCTTGGTGTGTTTTCCGGATTTCAGGTCTTCGTCAATGATGAAGCGGATGAAGTTGGAAACTTCCGGCTTCCCTGCTTCTGCCTTGTTTTCAGGCTCTTTAGTCAGTCTGTCTTTGTACTCATCCATAGTGGATTCCTTCAGGTTTCATTCAGATTTTTATACCAATTTGTGCAGCAAGGCATTGAGGTCAAGAGGAATTGGGAATAAATCACAGAAAAAACAGAATGTGGAAACACTACAACATACAAAGTCTGATTTTGTGTCTTAGCACAGATTGGCAATCTGTTGGGCTCCGGTAATGGCATTGCCGGAGCATCATGAGACGTAGCTTTCCAAAGCTGCGTAACATGATATGCATTCTACCATAGATGAAACCCGGCAACGTCTTGCCGGCCCCCTGCTGAGCACCTGCGCCCGGGCAGAGGAAGTAAGCCGGTGATTAGCACTTGGTCAGGAACTTTGAAGCTATGAAAAAAAAGAACAGGACAGGTTTTGCACCAGCCCTGCGGTATGCTCAGGATAAAATTAATGCCAGAGTTCCGATACCGATGATTTATAACCGATTAAGCTTGACTTTTTTGGGTGTTTCGTGTATTTCGTGGTTATTAAAAAGGAGTCCGTATGAAGAAGAATGAGTTCTATTCCGTCATCGGCTTTGGCACAGGCATCGCTTCTCTGACCACCATCATTATTCCGGTGCTGAGTTTGGTCATGTCAGTCCTGGCTATCACCTTTTCTCTGCTGGGCAGAAAATCCGCCCACAAAGGATTCTTCTATGCCGGACTGGGCATGGGCACCCTGGGACTGATCTTTTCCCTAATCTACCTGGCAGTGGTCCTCGCTGGCAGAGCGTAAGACTTCATTCCTGCGCAGGGGTCATCCTGAGCTTGTCCATGGATGATTGCTTCACATGGTTCGACAGGCTCACCATGACACTTCAATTCATAATTATATCTGATTCAACTTTTGATGTAATTCTGCGTTTACGCAGGTATCTTTACATATACACATCTTTGCCAATTCTCAGCCACCTGCCTGAAGGCAGAATTACAACCTTATTCCATCGCCAAAAGTCAACCAGGACAAAAAGCAATTCTCCCAATTCTCCCAATTCACGCCTTCTTCCATCCCTCCGGTTAAATATAGGTTAAATTCAGGTTATTATGTAAGGGGGATGTAAGTTATGGGTTATGAGTTATGAGTTACGGGCTGTGGAACGCTGAATTTATTCGGCAGGACAAACTTTGAAGCCAGAGTTCCTTTTCACTTTTCACAAACAAAAACGGGATACCCGACCTGGTAAAAGATGTCGATTCAAAATGGAGATGTTTGAAATTTATGGTTGACAAGGAAAGGTGAATGCAGATACTTTAACAAATCAGTCCAGGAGGCAATAAAATGAAAAAATTAGCGTTCATTTTGATTTTAGTATTACCTGTGTTGCTATTGAGCCAAACGATGCTTCACAACAGCATTACCGCACCCCATCAGCCTGATTTTAAGCAACATCCGCAGCTGACAAATCAACGCTCAATGTACAAACCATATTTGCCCGGCAATAATGCACTCAGGGACAGAAGCTGGCGTTTGAAGAAGATTGTTTGGGAAGTAGATTGGGATGCCGGCAGACCCTTGGAAATCGTTAGTATCGATTCCTTGTTTTACGGTGATAGCACCCCTGCAGCAGTGGACAGTCTCCGTGCCTATTACTGGAGCACTTTGATCAGTGAATGGCAGTTAAACTATGTCAAAAAATATGCCTATGACGCTACGGGAGAATATGTTACAGAAGTCGGGAATTATTACACTCCGGGGGCAAGCCTGCCTTCAAGTAAGACATTATATAATTACAATTCCCAACACCGCTTGATAAGTTATATCATATATGAATATGATACCGATATCAATGATTACATTATGTTTTATAGAGTTAATCACCTATATGGAGTCAATCAGATTAATCAAACCATAACTTTCATAAATGATCCAAACAATGCTACTTACTATAAATATATATACACTCACGATGCACAAGGCAGGATTATTGCTACTAACGCATCTTATTCAGCGGATTCGCTGAACTGGAGTAACGCCTCCTTGGAAGAGTTTACGTATCATGCCAATGATACAACTACTGCCCAAGATTATATAGATTATTTAGCTCATTATACACCCATCAATTCTCAGTGGGGTTCAATGATTTTCGGTATGCCTGCTGTCTCGACATCTTATTCCGGCTGGAACGGCAATGACTGGGATTACGTTCATCGGAATGTTTATTTTTATAATGCCCTCAACCAGTTGACAGAAATTAATTTCGAGTACTTTAATACAATCTGGCAACCAACCAACAGAAGTATGTACACTTACGACGCAAATAGCAATTTAGACCAGATATTATATCAAAACTGGGAAACGCTGCAAAGTGATTGGGGAAATCCAATTCAAAGATCTACATATATCTGGGACCAAACCACTGCCAATAATGATGATACGATTACACCGGTTGCCATGAGTTTATCCGTCTATCCCAATCCGTTTAACAGCAGCGTAAATATCTCCTTTGCCAGCAAAAGCAATGCCCCCGTTAAAACCTCTATTTACAACCTCAAAGGACAACTGGTAAAGTCATTTGATAATTATTCCAAGTCAATCGTCTGGGATGGCAAGGATACAGCAAATCAACCTGTCAGTAATGGTATTTATCTCATCAAATCAGCTCAGGACGGGAAATCCGTCTGCAGGAAGGCAGTGAAAATTACGAATTAAGAATTACAAGTTTTTCGGAGTTCAAAGCCGACGATATCTTTATATGAAACGTAGATTAAATGGCTTTGGACTTCAATCGTGTCAGGAACTAATCATTTGAAGCCAGCGTTCCTCCCCACTTTTTCACTATTTCACTATTCCAATTTTCCACCAGAAACTACCTGCGTCGGGAAAGTGTTGCAAAAAAAAGATTTGACAATTATCATCTATGTCCGGACATTAAAACCATAACCAAATCTTAATTAAGAGGAGAAAAACATGTTCACATTATTACAAGCTGTTGTTATGGATACGCTCAATAATATCGTGTCTGTGGAAG
>JAWOHU010000023.1:0-6369 GCA_046485025.1 Cloacimonadaceae bacterium (SeqCode)
ATCCTTGTCATCTGGGTCATCAGTTATGTTGATATAATCCGGAAAGACTTTCTGCTGCAGCTTATCCTCGAAGTAACTGCTCTTCTGGTCATAACTCCTGGCAGACATTCCACCGCTTAAGTATGCCATCAGTTCAGCAATGCATCTAGGAGCCAGGATAACATCATACTTTCCCGGTTCCACATCAGTGACTTCATTCTGCGCAAAAGTCATTTTCTGATTAAGTTGTGTAATGAAATCGTCCAGTTTAAATTTGTCGAAGCTCTCGCCGCCAAAAGTATGCAAAACCGTAACCTGATTGGTTCGCTTCACTGCCTTGACTTCAAAGTAGATGGGAGAATTCCATTGTTCCTTGTCAATTTTGTTGCTGTTCAGGATTCTATCATGCTGATAATTGCAGATGAAGGTTCCAAAGATATCAAAACCAAGTTTGTCTGCGGCTGCAGCTATATCTTTTAGGATGGATATCTTCTTCTCCAAAGGCACAAGAATGATGTTGTTCTGCTTAGTGGAAGCTTCTTTGATTGAAAGATCTGTCTCCACATCGACAAAGTCAGGATCTTCCGGCAGACCGTCTATCAAAGACTCTGCATTATCAACTGCTTTGTCTAATAGCTTCACAGTTGGCTGGTCGATGGAAAATCCGAATGATTTCTTGTTCTTGTAAACAGAAACATAGACAGAAATGTTTTGCTTGCTGATATTATAATTGGTTTGACTGTCATAAAATCTTAAGAAATCAGTCTGCCAATCTCTGATGTTGATCTGATACTTCCATTCAGAATTGGCTTTCAGCCTTTGCAACAAATGATTTAATACACTATCTTGCATAAAAAACTCCTATGTTTTATGTCCAGCAGGTTGAACTGCTTTTTCTGCGTGTCGTGCCTGTCCTTCTGACAAACTTGCCTTGAAGACCAGTTTTGGATTTGGCACCCTGATGTAAATCACCTCTTAAGAAAGTAGCTTTCACAGAACAGGAAAGGGTCACTTTTCTTCCCTGCGAATCCAGCAAGTC
This sequence comes from Cloacimonadaceae bacterium (SeqCode), assembly GCA_046485025.1. Lineage (GTDB taxonomy): Bacteria > Cloacimonadota > Cloacimonadia > Cloacimonadales > Cloacimonadaceae > UBA5614. Next base: position 1,019 of record JAWOHU010000023.1, read on the forward strand.
GGTTTTGACCGAAGTTTCGGGATCTATAATTGTAATGTCTGCGTCTGAGCCTTTGATAATAGCGCCCTTAACAGGGAACAGACCCATTCTCTTGGCAGGATTTTCAGATAGCATCCTGATGCAGCTCTGGATCGATACTTTATTCTTGTTCCACAGCTCTGAAAAAGCCCAGGGGACTGTCCACTTTAGGAGCTTTTCAGAATATCCTGCATAGGCAAGGTCATGAACAGTATCAGCGATGTCCGAGAAACCTGATTCCGTAGATATTGTATATAGCTTGCCGTTTTTCATACTGTCAAAGAGCAGCTTGACAAATTCAGAGAGCGGTTCGTCTTTCTTGTAACCATTAACATTGAATTTCTCAATCAAATCCATCAGTTCTCTGACAGGATAAGCATATGTGATATCGGCACGCCTGAAGGCAATATTCAACACTTCAATGGTATCTTTGTCAAAAATTCCAACATAGTGAACCGGATTATCCTGCAAACGTCTGAGAATCTTCCTGATGGAATTAAGACGCTGTTCAATAAATATACTTTTCAGTTCTTTATGCTGGCTGGGTTCACTGTCATCATAACCCTGATAGGCAAAGGAAATATCAGTATCATATATTGTATCAAACAAATCCATGATGTCTTTATATGCCATATTTTCGATCTTTTTAGTGGGTGAAGGATGCATAATTACAAAACCCACTACCCCACCTGACCAGACTTCATTCATATAGTCCAGATGATAGGGAAATTTGGAAAAATCGCAATGCCCCCATAGTGCCATATCGCAATGAGAGTTATTATTGATGAGTTTTTCAAAGTATTTTATATCACTCTGTTTGAATATTGGTTTCTGCGCTTTATAAGATAAATCACCCAGAGTGGTGAATCCGCCGTCCAGAGCCAGCTTTGAAAATGATTGAAGTCTGGAATTGTCATCATCAGAGCCGTCCATTATGTGTGTATGCATATCGACGGCACCCGGCATCACAATGCAACCACTATAATCATACTCCTCCGTAATATCAGCAAAATCGACAGCACCTGTGCTTACCTGACGAATCTTGTCATCAAACAGCAGGTTTACTGTTTTAAATGACTTGCCTGATGCCATTAAGACATTACGGATTAATTTCATACACTTAGCTCATTTTTCCTGGTTCTTCACAAATTACATCAATCAATAATATGATTTTTATTACTTTCTTGCGATTGCTTTAATCAGTCAACTGTTTTTTTGTATTGCATTGCTGACAGGGTGAACAAATGATATTGATAACTATATGGCTTTATAGACAGATACAAACTACGAAAATTATTTGGTGATTGTTACGAAGCTTAGTGGATTACTGCTACGAAAAACAGCCTGAAACAAGAAAAGAGTCCTCTTGGACTCTTTCCTTTGAGTGTATTGACTCAATATCGACAGATAGTCTTTAATTATTTTAGAATCAGTGTTTTCTTTGTCGAGGTATATCTGTAATCATAATTTACAGTTACAGAATACTTACCGTTGGGAACAAGAAATCCCTCATTACTCATCCGGTTCCAAAAGAACTCATATACTCCGGCTTCCAGATCCCCTGTAAACAGTGACTTTATTAGAATTCCAGTTTCAGTTTCTATAATAATTTCTGCGTCTACTCTCTCAGCAAATGTTACGGTTATAACAGTAGACTTTTCCATTGGGTTGGGATTGATATTAATAATACTATGTTGAATATTGATATCTGCATACATAATACCAATCAACAATGCAAAAGCCAATGCAGCAATAATTATCTTCTTTCCGGACATCATTATATCCTCCCTCAGAGTAATCATCTTTTTTAATGCAAGAAACGTTCCTTAATGTTTGATAAATTCATCTTCCGCCAAATGAATGGCACCCATAGCGCCAGCTTTATTACCCAGTGATGCTTTCTTGATTACTGTTGACTTCTTTAGTAAATCAGGCAGGTTTTCCATGATTCTTTTCATTAACTTGTGAGCCGGATAATCATCAATATCCATAACTCCGCCACCTAATACAATTGCTTCCGCATCAAGATTAATTACCAGATTGGAAATGGCCATAGCCAAGTAGTCAATTGACTGATCTATAATCTTTTGCATATTAATATCAGCAGCCCCGTCTTGCAGAATATCTTTCATACTACTGGTTTTTTTTGATCCTGATCCTGATTCTGAATTTCTGATCAGATTTAGCAGACCATTTACAGATGCATAGGCTTCCAAACATCCCCTTCTGCCGCAATTACATACCGTCCCATTGACAAGCACTGTGTTGTGACCAAGTTCCATGGCATATCCACGTGAACCATGATAAATCTGTTTATTAATTACAAAGCCACATCCGATTCCGGAACCAATTGTAATGCCAAGAACATGACTCACTTCTGGCAATAGATATGCTTCTGCCAATGTCATCAGGTTGGCATCATTATCTATAGTGATTTTATCTTGTAACTCATCCGGAAAAATACTGATCGGATTGATATCAACCCAATCAGATAGGTTGGGATTGACTCCTTCCAGTTTTCCTGTTTGTCTATTTATCATACCCGGCGTGCCAACACCTATGGCAGCAATGTGCTCCAAGCCTATCTCTTTGTTTACAGACTCGAGGATCAAATTGACAATTTCTTCCAAAGCCTTTTTGGATGCCTTTGTCAAGGTTGTTTGACCATAATGCAACATACCTTGAGCTGAGTTACCCCAGCCATATTTTACTGAAGAACCACCAATGTCTATCCCTAAGTATATTTTTGACCCTTCAATACTCATTTTATTAATCCTCTATTATAATAGTAAAACACATCAAAATCATCTAAATCAGGTACAAGTATTGTTTAAAGCATACAGCAAAATTTTGTCAATCTTAATTATCCTTGACATCTAAGTTTTTATATTTATCCGGGACTATGGACATAGTTTTTTAGGGAGATCTTATGAAAAAAAACGTTCTGGTCATCGATGACGATCTAAACACCTTATCATTCATCAGCCTGGTTTTGGAACAGGAAGGCTATGAAGTGCTTGCCACAAGCGATATCCAGGAAGGGCTGACATATTGTAATTCCACTCGTCCGGCTGTCATCATCCTGGATTTGGAAATGCCTGAAATGCATGGCTTGGAAGTTTTAAAAAGATTGGAACCTGGCATTGAGAAAGATTTCTCTGTCATTATTCTGACCGGTTACGGACATGACGCTTTTATTAAAGCCTGTTACGATTTAGGAGTTTATGCCTTCATCTCAAAACCGGTACGGATTGTTGAATTGAAGGGTCTGGTTCGAAATGCACTCTTGTGGGAAGATTACAAACAATCGTTGTTTGAACACAAACAGCAGATTGAAAAGCTTGTGCAGGAAAGAACAGAAACTCTGATGCAAGAAATCGAGCTGAGAAAGCAGATTGAGCAGCAGCTTATGCAGGCAAATCAGATAAAGGAGAGAATTTTGAATATCCTAAGCTGGGACTTGCGTTCTCCTCTATCCAACCTTGTGATGAATCTGAGATATCTTCTGGATAATGCCAAAGCATTTCCTGAAAGCATATTACAGCAATTAAGTGATACTTACACAGAAGCCCGCAACACCTGGCAACTGACTGAAAATATCTTTCTCTGGTCACGTTGTGAAAAAGGAGAAATCGAAAATCATCCCGAAATCTGTAACTTACACTCAGTCATAAAAGATTCAATTCTCTTCTTCTCCAATTCTGCAAACAGCAAGAAGATAAAATTAAAGGCCGAAATAGATGACAAAATTGAGATTTATGCCGACAGAAAAATAGCCTATTCAATAATTCAGAATGTTCTTTCCAACGCCATCAAATACAGTCATCCTGATGGAACAATTGATATTAAGGCAACAATTGAAGGCAAAAGAGTAAGTATGCTGATTTCTGACAAAGGAGTCGGTATTTCTGAAGCAGTGTTAAATGATCTTATGAATATCGCCAAACCCATTTCTACGCCTGGAACTGCCAACGAGAAAGGCTCAGGGTTAGGGCTGACTATTAGCAAAAAACTGGCGGATATAATTAGCGCTGAGATACATATTGCAAGCAAAAATAAGGTGGGAACGACTGTTACAATACACTTTCCTACTGCTTAGAATCTTGGATTGAATGGACTTTCTTGCATGTTAAAGATCAGTTCATTAACATAATCCGTTGTGTCAGCAACTGCTTTTTTCTGATTATTAATTGTGATTTTATTCTCTTGACCTTTCACTGGGTTGGACATGAAAGAAGTTTGTGCCACCTGAAGCATCCTTTGCCTTAAAGTGTCAGGCTTTTCAGGTTCAGGCACAACAGGTTGTTCGATTCTGATACTATCCCGAGGCCCTTTCAGATTTTCAAACGGCCTTTTAAGGTATCCTTTGCTGTAGGCAATCCAGATGATGGAGCCAAGGACAATCACGATCAGGATTATTGTTATCAGCCAGATAAAATTGATGGAGATCAGGACTTTTTTCTCTTTTGTTTGTTTCTGTTGAACAATGCTGGACTGTCTCTGTGTAGGCATTATGATATCCAACAGATTCATTGCTATCTTTTCATCCGCTCCCAGAAACCTGCTGTAAGAATAAACCATCACTTTACAGTAACCATAATTGCCGATTTTGGACAACTGATTATTTTCAATCGCTGCCAGATCTTCCAGAGAAATTCTGATCTCGCTGCTGACCTTTTCCAAAGTGAGATTTTGTGCTTCTCTGACAGAGCGCAGATACTGCCCTAAACTCTCCACAGAAATTCTCCTTCCCCTACAATTGTTGTCTTTCCTGCTAAATAATAGATGTTCTGCTTTCGGATAATAGTGATTACTCCGCCCGGCAGCTTGACCAAAACTTCATCTTCCAGCAAACCTTTATCTTGTCCTGAAAATACGGATGCAACAGACCCCGAACCACAAGCCAGAGTTGCTCCCACGCCTCTTTCCCAGACCACAATTTCAATCTGATTGACTGATTTTATTCTCACGAATTCGATATTAGCGCCATGCTCAAAACTATCATGCTTAGAAAGCCTTTCTCCAAATTGAAGATGTGGCTTTTGTGATAAATCATCCGTAAAAATTACAAAATGCGGATTGCCGACATTAATGTAATCGCCCTTAAAACCATCAACTGACAGCTCTCTTTGGATCATTTGCGGCGTTGTCATTTGCACTGTGACATAGTCATTCTGATCATCATCTATCAGTCCTCTTAACATCCCGGCATCTGTCCTGATCTGTATTTCCTTCTTTCCGGTTTGCTCGGAAATCAGTCTGCTGCAGCATCTGAGCGCTGAACCGCAAATCTCTGCCCTGCTACCATCAGCATTGTAAATTATCATTTCAGG
>JAWOHU010000034.1:0-5133 GCA_046485025.1 Cloacimonadaceae bacterium (SeqCode)
GACATATGTAAATGTCAGCACCACAGCCATCGCGAGTCAATGTAATCTGGATTTATACTTTAACCTGGCTGCTCCTCCGATTTTGAATCAGTTTGGGCAAATTGTCCATGGTTTTTATTCAATTCCTCCCGGAATCCCTCAGCAGTATGTTTTCAGCGTTAATAACAGCGTCGGTTGGGCCGGAACCTGGAATTCCTATATTCAGATTGATGCAGATGGGTGGGTTACGGAAAGTAACGAGACTAACAATGTCTTTGGTCCGTTCAATATTACCTGGACAGCGGTTGCTCTGCCTGCCATCGATGACCTGAGCATTGAACGCATCACAGGAACCAGCAATGTCAGGCTGGATTGGACATATCCTGTCACAGTTACCCGTTTCAAAGTGTATAGAAGCACCCTGCCATATTTCACACCTGATGCGGGAACCTTCCTTACCAACGTAACTTATCCCACGACTGAGTACATTGATACTGCAGCCGGAGATAAATTCTTCTATGTCGTTACTGCCGAACAGGATCCTGCAGCCGCTCCTGTAGCTGCACCACCCCGGCAGAGTGTAATCCCCTCACGTCGGAATGAATAAACCCTAATCCCTAAACGTCCTATAGCGAAAGTCCCGTCCTCACCGGCGGGACTTTTTTTTCTTATCACACATAATAGCATTACGCTACCAATACGGAGTCATTACGGGTTTAATCCGTAATGATAGCGTATTGACTCCGTAATGCTAGGGAGAAAAATGTGAAAAAGTGGAAGAGTGAAAAAGTGGAAATTGTTGCGTCCTAAATAAGTTTACACCCATATACAATAAGGAGGAAAAGATGTTGGAGTTCAAAGCCAAGTCAAATTATCAATAGCGCGCAGATTTATGGATTTTGGACTTCAACCCTGTCAGTTACTATAACTTTGAAGTCCAAACGCATTCAATAACATCCAAAACTATAGTCTGTGTCGCGTTTGAACTCCAAAATTTATGAACCTTACTTTCGCAGGAATAGTAAAGTAGGAACAGACGTCCCCGTCTGTTCAATAAAGGCGGGACGCCTGTATCTACTACGAGTGATTGCGCAGGTTCAGTTCCATGGGATGGGGATTGAGGTAAAACTGCTGTGCCAGATAGGGTTTGTCATACTTGCGGACATAGTGATTGATGAGCGTGATAGGCACAATCAGAGGATAGTGTTTGGCCTTGTATTTATCTATGATTTCAATCAGTTCAGCCTTTTCCTGCGCAGTCAGATCCTGTTTGAAATATCCCAAAATGTGCAGCATAACGTTCTGATGTTTAGCTCGGGTGGCAGGTTTTTTGGTTGCTTCCATAAGCTGAAACAGATATTCGGTTAGAAAATCAGAGACATAATACTGCTTTATGTTTGCCACCAGTTTGCCCATACTTCTGTAATGTGCAGGGCTGTGCGCCATCAGCAGTAGCTTGTGACGGGTGTGAAAATCGACAATATCTCCGGCTTTGGGTTTGTTCGACATAAGATTTTGCCAGCGCTGCATAATAAAAATGCGCTCGATAAAGTTCTCACGCAGGACGGGGTCGTGCAGCCTGCCTTCTTCTTCTACAGGTAGAAGCGGAAAAGCTTTCATAAACTCTCTGGCAAAGATGCCGATACCTGTTTTGGCAGCAGCGCCGCCTTTGATGGGATAGACCTTGACGCGCTCCATTCCGCTGCTGGGGGATTTTGCCTTAAAGACAAATCCGCAGAGATTTTCCTGCTGCAGAGCCTGGATTTTACCCTCGCTCCATGTCAGCATCTGAGGTGTGATGTCTTTTAGTGTTTTGATGGTCAACAGCTGTGGATTTTCGCTGTCACCCACTAGTCTCATAGCTTCCCTTGGAATAGGCAAACCGCATTCCACTTCAGGACAGACGGGAACGTATTCTACATACGGTCCCAGTTCATCTACCAGCCAACTGTCATACTTGTGCTGTCCGTCATAGCGGACCTTGTTGCCCAGCAGGCAGGAACTGATGCCCAGCTTGATCATATTTTCCATCATTTATTACCTCACAATCAAAGTATTGGAAGTGTGTTTTTCTGGCAAGAGTAAAGAACACAAGTGTACTAAATTTCTTTAACAGCCATATTGTTCAGATTGGATTACTTTTTATTGACAACAGGTGTCAGTTTATATCCTGAGAAACATGAATAAGAAAATTGTTGAGCCCTTGTTTAAAAAGACATCCCATGACAGGCTGGAACTGAAAAAAGGCGGGGGTTGCATCAGCATATTCGGCATCCCGTTTTTGCTTGCCGGTCTTTTTATGCTGCTTGCAACCTTGCAGATAATACCTCTTTCCAATGCTAAAGAAATGCCCTGGTGGAGCTGGCTTATTCTTTTTGGTATGGGTCTGATTTTCACGGGAGTGGGTGCCGGACTGGTGTTCGGGCGCAACTGGATTACGATAGACAAGACCCAACGCCGTATCTGGAAAGCCTGGGGCTTGCTCAGACCAATGCGTGGCGAGATTTATGACTTGAATAACTACGTTTCTGTGCTTCTGAAACACAATCCCGGCGATTCTGACACAGCAGAAACTTTTCCGGTTTCTCTCAAAGCCACAGATGGCAGGACAGAACTTCTCCTGCTCAGTCCACAGGATTATGGAATTGCATTGGAACAGGCAATGCTGCTCTCCACCTTTCTTCATATAAAACTGGAGGAGATGACCACCGATAATCCTGTGGAACTCAAACCTCAGGAGATTTTAGAGGGTCAGAAACCTTTACATAAAACCGGGGAAATTCGCATCTCTGCACAGCCTGTAAGCATGAAAACGGAAGTTACAGAAAACGCTGATCAACTGCAAATCCGCATTCCCGGACAGCCTTTTCGGAAGTTGAATCTGGTCGGTCTGATTATTCCGCTGATTATGTTAGTAGTGGTTTTACCTTATCTATTATCTTTCTTTCAGAGCACCCGGACACCGCATTTTATGCAGTATTTCTTTGTTGGTTTCATTGGTCTGTTTTTCATTCTGCTGCCCGTGCTGGAAACATTCAAAGCGTACCTAAGGTCGCGCCAGGTCATGACTACAGTAAATGTAAAACCCGGTGAGATTATTATTAACTATCTGACTATGACTAAACAAGGCTCACTGCATTTGTCAATGGATGACATTCTGGGTATAGATTACGGAACCAAAGAAACAGCTATCATCAACGTTCAGAAGCAGTATGAAAAAGCAGACACAAGGCATTTGACGATGGGAGGAATTTCCGCGCCTTATAGTTATCAGCCCTATTGGATGCGCTGGCTGGAAAAGTTTTCGCGTGCCAGAGGTATCATCATTAAAAGCAAAAAAGGTCTTTTCACCTTTGCAGAAGGACTTCAGGACGATGAAGTCTATTATCTGTACACACTTGTTCTCAAGTATCTCAATGAACAAAACTAAAGATATTAATACGGGAACGTATTATAGTTAAAAGGTTTCCTGCTTGCTGCGTAGACCCGGCGCAGACTTTGTCCTCTCATGGTCTGCGCTAAATCAGTTCAGCAGCAGATCAAATTCCCTTTTTGTAGCGTCTGCGGAAGAGGGCAAAACCGCCAAAACCACCTATGATGGCGATGTAAAAACCAAAGTCATAGAGCCAGCCAGTGTTGTTGGGTTCATAGATTCTGACATCGGAATTAAAGAAATGCCAGATTAAAGAAATGGGTGCAATCCAGCCATGCCAGATGCCTGAAAAGAAGCCGGCAGGTCTTCTTTCATAACGCATGGTGCCGGGAGCGCAGGATGTGAGAATAAGGCTGAGGAAAAGAACTGCCAACAGAATTATGGTCGTCGTTTTCATAAGAACTCCTTAACTGGATTTAAACTCATCTGGAATGTCTAATATAAGACAGGGAAATAATTGGCAAGTAAAAATTGCGACCTTAAAGTGATAAAATAACTGTGCAAGACTAACTCTGCAGTATCTGTGGAAAGAGCTTTAAGCCAAGACCAGAACTATGATAACACGCTGATATAGTGTTCCATCACCTTGCGAAAGTGAAATCCATAAATGGCAAGTGTAATGGTCTGAGGAAACAGTCTGGGATGGCGGAAGGCAGACCAGAAAAAGAGTTTCCAGTAATGCAGGCGCTCCTTGCCGACCACCCCGAGCACGAAAATGGATTTGATAAAAGCTGATATGTCATAACGCGTGATATGATGTCCCGGCTTTTTAACCGGTTTATAGATCATCAGGAAGTTCTTGACGCGGGCATAATAGTGCTTGGGAGCATAAATGCGGGACAGGATATCGGCATAACCTTGCAGCAGAGTATCGTAATTCATCTTGGGCTTAAAATTCATCGACCAGTCAGTGTTGTCGCCGGACATGGATTTGATGATTCGGTTTTCCTTTTTCAGCGTATTGTAGAGTTTGGTTCCGTTGGGAGCATTGAGTAAGCCCACCATGGCAGTAGCGATTCCGCTGGCTTGGATAAAATTGGTCACCTTATCAAAAATGCTGAGAGGGTCGCTGTCAAAACCGACAATGAATCCGCCCTGTATTTCAATACCTTTGCTCTGGATTTTTTTAATGGAATGCAGCAGGTCACGATTGGTATTGGTATATTTTCCGCATTCTGCCAGGCTGTCTTCATGCGGGGATTCAATTCCCACAAAAACAGATATAAAGCCTGCTTTTGCCATCAGGTCCATGAGTTCGTCATCGTCCGCCAGAGTGATTGTACATTCGGTATTAAAGACAAACGGATGCTTATGAGCGTCCATCCATTTAATAATGGCAGGCAGGACTGATTCTTTTATCTTAGCTTTGTTGCCTAGGAAATTATCATCCACAAAGAATACAGGACCTCGCCAGCCATAATTATACAAGCTATTCAGTTCTGCTATGATTTGCTCCTCGGTTTTGGTGCGTGGAGTGCGTCCATACAGAACTGTGATATCACAAAAACTGCAATCATGAGGACATCCTCTGGAATATTGCAGATACATGGAAGCGTAATGTTTCAGATTAATCAGATTCCAACTGGGGATTGGAGACAATGTAATGTCTGCCCACTCATCAGTCTGGTATAGAGGTTTGGCTTCACCTTTGGCTAAATCCTCGAGAAAGGCAGGTAAGGTGATTTCTGCTTCCTTCAGGACAAAATGGTCGACATTGTCGA
>JAWOHU010000042.1:0-2600 GCA_046485025.1 Cloacimonadaceae bacterium (SeqCode)
CTGAGATCGGCCGGGAAAGAACAACACTATGCGGCACAGCGGATTCATACAACACGGGCAAGCATGCGCGGGCCGTCCGGCTACAACATTCAGGATGAGCGGAACCTTCTCGAAGAATTCAAGTCAGATGCCGTCAGGCATCTCTCCGGAGCGGGCTTTACCGAAGTTGATTATCTTCTTGGCAAAGGTGAGCAGCAGGTCCATCTGCTGGGTAAATACGGCAACCGTCACGGTCTGGTTGCCGGAGCAACAGGAACAGGCAAAACTGTCACTCTGATGGTGATGGCGGAAGGGTTTTCCAGAATAGGTGTGCCTGTCTTTATGGCAGACGTCAAAGGCGATGTTGCAGGCTTGGCGATGGCAGGAACTTCCAACGAGAAAATAGCACAAAGAGTTGCCCAGATAGGCATTGACGGCTACATTAATGAAGCCAATCCTGTCGTTTTCTGGGACGTATTTGGCAAATCAGGACATCCGGTCCGCACCACTATCAGTGAAATCGGACCCAGCCTCCTGTCCAGAATGCTGGAACTCAATGACGTGCAGAGCGGAACTCTGGAAATCGCCTTCAAACTGGCTGACGACCAGGGTTTGCTGCTGCTGGACATGGACGATTTGCGTTCTCTGCTTACTTTTGTGGCAGACAACCGCAGTGAAATCTCCAAGCAATACGGTCTGGTCAGCACTCAATCCATCGCTGCCATCCAGCGTTCACTCCTCACTTTGGAACGAGAAGGCGGCATTGACTATTTCGGCGAGCCCTCTGTTGAGCTGCAGGACCTTATGCGGACTGACCTCAGCGGCAAAGGCATTATCAATATCCTGGCTGCCGACAAGCTTATTTTGAAACCGCGTCTGTATTCCAGTTTCCTGCTCTGGCTGCTCTCCGAGCTGTTTGAGAACCTGCCTGAAGTGGGAGATTTGGACAAGCCGAGACTGGTCTTTTTCTTTGATGAAGCGCATCTGCTCTTCAATGATGCACCTCCGCAGCTGCGTCAGAAAGTGGAGCAGGTAGTTCGGATTATCCGTTCCAAAGGCGTCGGCGTCTATTTCTGTTCTCAATTTCCAGACGACGTTCCCGACGAGATTTTAGGTCAATTGGGAAACCGCGTTCAGCATGCTCTGAGAGCCTATACCCCGCGTGACCTCAAAGCTGTCAAAACCGCTGCCGAGACCTTTGTCGCCAATCCCGGATTCAATGTGGCAGAGGTGATTTCCAGTCTGGGAACAGGAGAAGCACTGGTCTCCACGCTTCAGGAAAAAGGCATTCCCATGCCTGTGGAGCACACAGTTATCTGCCCTCCGCGCTGCCGCATGGGTGCCATCACTCCTGAGGAGCGCAATACAGTTATGATGCGCAGTCCCGTTTTAGGTAAATATGACACTGCCGTCAATCGTGAATCCGCCTACGAAATTCTCAACCGGCGCGCTATCCAGCGCGAAGCAGAAACCGTTCAGACCAAGCAGGCTCCCGCCAAAAAGCAATCCGAAAGCAGAGGTATGCTGGGGGATTTACTGATGGGTACAAACAAACGCCAGGGTATGGTGGAAACGATGGCAAAACAGGCTGCTCGGACAGTCGGAAATCAGCTCATCCGTGGTCTGATGGGCAGTCTGATGGGTGGCTCCAAAAAACGCTGAATCAAATCCTGCTTCTCCCTTGCATAATCAGTCAAAATTGATTAACAGATAACCGGGGTATAAGCGTCTGGAGTCGGTTATACCAGGGTAAAACATGGGTGAAACATAGGTTAAAATGTAAGGGCAAGACAGTCAAGAAGTTAGAGAGGTAGTTGGTGGAGGTGGCGGGAGTCGAACCCGCGTCCAAAGAACCGTTGCCCTGCAAATCTACATGTTTAGTTATCGTTGAGTCTCGGCTTTGGATTAGACGATAATCAGACCGCCCAAAGCCCAGTCTGTGGTCTTAGCCGAAGGTTACAGACATCACCTGCGGAGCAGTCCGAACTGTTACGACGCCTGTTTCCGTGCCGCGGACACGCACGGAGCAGACGTTAACTGCGATTAAGCAGCTAATTGTAGGTTGTTGTTTGCGTTTAGTTTTTGCCACCATCTTTACGGGATAGATGACATATCCGGCATGCATTGCAAAACCCCTGGTTCCCTGTCGAAACCAAATCACCCCCTATGTATCTGTAAAGAACTATGTCCCATTTTCCACAAGCAATTTCCTTGTCAACCAGGAATTTCAGATTGCTCGAAATAATTGGAAAGAGAATTGCACTATAGGGTGATGATAGCAGTGCTTAAGAGGGTGGTTGAACTTGAGATCGGAGAGTCAAGCTGATGATGTAACAGACTTTCATTATAAGTAGTTACTTCATATGCTGCCAGCTAGAATGAGACAACGTGACCCTTGAAGCAGTATTACTTTAATAACACATCGCTGATGTAAATTTATAGTAGGGAGCGTTTTCCCCCTCGCTCCCTGTTTTTTTTGTGCTTAAATTAGCAGTCTAAGATTTTGATTGACAATTTTACTATTCCATTTATCTTGTCTAATAGATTGGCAATTTAAAATATGTATTGCTAAATCAAGAAAAAAGAGGATTAGAAATAACTTTAAATACATTATGACAAGA
>JAWOHU010000150.1:0-8269 GCA_046485025.1 Cloacimonadaceae bacterium (SeqCode)
AAATGAATATAATTTTTCTTGACATATTATGGAGCACTAATTTTAAATGAAAATGTAGAGAATATGAGTTTGAGAGAACCTCCCTGAAAACACTACCCTCTACATACTGTAACTGATTTGGAAGCGAATACGAAGAGCTGTTACTGACTCGCACCTTTAAGAGGATTGAATTCTGGATTAGCAGAAAATAAAAACTAAGGTGTATACGCACTCAAAAAAGGGGAGGTTTTATGCGCACGAATTCAACTATTCTTTTTACAATTATGCTGGTTCTGATAATTCTAACAATCCTTATACCCTTGCAAGCAGGAATTGTCAGCAAAACTTACTATTTTGAAAAGCCTAGAATTACTCATGAGGAAGGTTTCGACCAAGTGGAACTGAATGACTGCTTCTTTATGAATGATCCTGGCAAACCTCAACTTCCGGAAAAATATGTAAAATTGCTGATTCCCCCTGGTGAGGAGGCGGTAGAAATAACCGTATCCGGTAGTGGAAAGACTATAGTCGGAAAAGGGTTTAACGTTTATCCCTGTCAGTATGATATTCCCCTTAGTCTTGGAGCAATGAAGAAATTTACTGAACCAGACGAGGAAACTTACGCATCAGATAAGGTTTATCCGGCAGCGATTCACTCTAACTTGGATACGGGTTATTACCGTGGTCATTCTATCGCAACAGTAAACATACATCCCGTGGAGTACATTCCGATATCGGGAGAACTCAGCTACTATTCTTCTCTAACAGTTACAATTACAACACAATCCACAGTAAATTCATCTAATTCCTACAGCAGGTTTTACCGCTCTGACGAAAGCACACACAAATTCATAAAAAGCTATGTACAAAATACTGAACAACTTTTTATGTACCCGGTTCAAACTAATCCACGGGAATATTATCCTTATACATATCTGATTATTACCTCAAATTATTATGCAGACTGCTTCACCGATTTCATCCGTTTTAAAAAACTTCAGGGTTACAACACTGCAATCGAAACAAAACAGAATATCTATGCAACGTATCCGGGAATGGATAATCAGGAAAAAATCAGAAATTGCATCATTGATTACTATCAGGAATACGGAATAGAATATGTGCTTCTGGGAGGTGATACGGAGATTGTACCGCACCGCAATTTGTTTGGTCATTTCATGGCAAATGCAGAGCCTGAAGCAATACTAAGGACAGATGATATTCCAGCCGACATTTACTATGGAGGTCTGGACAGGGTGGGAACCGGGACCGGTCCTGACTGGAATGTTGATAATGATATGATGTGGGGAGAATATAACGTTGGTGACCCTCTTTTAGGAGACATCACAGAAGCAGACTTTTTGTCAGAAGTTTATGTAGGCAGGATTAGTGCAGATACAAATGCTGAATTTGCCAATGCCCTGAACAAACAAATAATGTATCAAAAGCATCCTGTGCAGGCAGATAATAAAAAAGCCATAATGGTTGGCGAATATCTCTGGTTAGGAGGAGTTGGAGACACAGAAAAAGAAGAGGTAAGACTGGGTGGCAATTATGATGGTTACACAACAGCAGGGTTGGAAGATGCCGGCATCGCCAGCCAACTGCAATATGCTTCCGCCTATCCGGACAGTACCTGGCCTATTGAAGATTTTCTTACTAAGATAAATAGCGGTACCACTTTCATCAATCACCTTGGTCATGGTTGGACTTTCGGCTACATGGCATTCAATACCTACGAGGGTAAGGTTGATTCAATCAATGCTAATGGTTCCAACCATAACTTCTTTTTTGTCTATTCGCAGTCCTGCTATGGGTCTTCATTTGACAACCGTGGTGCTGACAGTACCTACTATGCGGATGATTGCATGACTGAATGCTTTACAACTCATGAAAAGGGAGTTCTTGGAGTAGTAGGAAACTCGCGGTATGGATTATCCGGTGCTGGTCAGAAATTTGACCGTTATTTCTTTGATGCCATGTGTAAAAGCACAGATCCAATATATACTGTAGGCAAGATGCAGGAATACTCAAAAGTAAACAGCGGTCATAACTATAGGTCCACAAGGTGGCAATATTATGAATTAAACCTCTTTGCAGATCCCTCGCTGGAATTTTGGCAAAGCTCTAATTTGAGCAGTATTAACAGTGTTACGGTGCAGACAAATCCTTACATCGGGATGTATCAGTTGTCAGTACTGGTAAGTCCTGCTGTTGCAGGAATGAGGGTATCTATATGCACAGACACCGAAATCTTTGGAACTGCCTTAACAAACTCATCAGGAATTGCTACGATAGAATTAAGCGAGAGCTTGAATGAAGAAGTTCCTATTTATGGAATGGTTACCAAAGAAAACTATCTGCCTTTTGAATTTTGGACCGGTTGGTTTCCAAGCTTATGGACCGGAGATTACGACACAAACTGGCACGATTCCAGGAATTGGTGGGGCGAACAAGTCCCCTCTGCTGCTGATGATGTTATTATTAATAGTGGAAAACTTCATTACCCCCTTATTGAGGGTTCCAACGCATCCTGCCATGACCTTCAGTTGGATAACGGAGCATCACTTCAAATCAATGATGTAAATCTCACAATTAACGGAAATGCTGTTATAAGAGGTGAACTGATAATGATGCTGTCAAATCCCAAAATTTACTGTTACGGAGACCTTACTTTTGATACTTATCGCCCAATCCTTGGTCCTAATCCTGTCATTGAAGTTTACGGCAACTGCGAAATATTATCAAATATTGTAATGGATGAAGGTCTTCTGGAGTTAACCGGCAGTTCAAACTCAGATTTTATCTGCAACACTCTTACTGCTACACTGCATAATTTAACTATCCAGAAGTTTGGAGCATCTGTGAATCTTTCCATGAATACTGATAGCAAGCTAAAGCTGTTGGGAGACTTTGTTGTAGCGAATGGGGCAGAATTTATAGCCATTATGGATACATGTTATATTGAGTGCTATGGTAACGTAACCTCTTACGGTGATTTATGGAACTATGTGGGAACCTATGTATTTGCCGGTACGGCACAAAACATAAATCTTAGTTCGACCAGCTTTCTCAATCATGCAAGTGTCATAAATAACAGTACTCTGACCCTGTTGTCAGATCTTACTATTTACGGAAATCTTCATTTCCTATCAGGTAATGTTGATGCAACAAACAGGACTATCAACATAGGAGGGTATTGGAAGCCAGGCTCTGTTGACGGGTTTTCTAATGCTGGCTCTACTGTTGTTTTTGATGGGTATGACGATCAGGTTTGTTTTTCAACTAATTTCAATAATCTAGTACTTAATAAAGGTTCGGGACTACTGAAAATAGAGACTATACAATCAGTCCATGCCAATAGTTTTGAATTTTCAGGTGGAACAATTGAAGTAGCTGGGGGTTCCTTTATTGTTGATGATTTAGCTGACATAAACGTCAAGGGCAGCTATTTATTACAGTCAGGAACAATTAGTCTAACACAGGACATCGGTAATTCCACAGACCTGGATGCTGATATTGAAATCCATGCAGGAACTATGACCATTCAGGGAGGAACTGATTCACTGGTTGACTGGGCATGCACCAGGGATATAACCTTAGAAATGGATGGAGGTGTTCTAGCCTTTGCCGACAATGGCATTGGCTTGACTGAAACGGGCTATTACTTAAATGCCTGGATTACCGGTGGCACAATCTGTGTAGGTGGTTCTTTCATTGTGGACAGGATAGGCTTCTATCCGGCAGGTGGGACCATAGAATTAACAGGTACTGAAGATGCTGTTGTTACGCAACATATTGCAAGCTCTATATACAACCTCAAGATTAATAAAGGCAGCAGAAGTGAATCAGAACGCTCATCTTCACGTTCTATTACCAGAAGCAACACCGTCACATTTACTGGTGACACAATCATTGACAATGACTTGAATATTTATAGCGGCAGTCTGGACATCGATTCCATGTATGTGTATGTGGGCGCTGATTTGGATGTCTACGGTTCACTTATAATGACAAATGAAAATGCGGTTCTTGATATTAGCGAAAGTGCATTTTGGTATAACGGCTCTGTTAACACTATTACTTCAGGAGCGATAAATGTTGGTCGAAACCTTTCCTTTTATGATGATATTGGCTTGAATATAGGTATAGATAATACCTTTTCTTTAACAGGTTCACAGCCATGCAATCTCAAGCTGTATGATGACGATGCTTCCTTCGGAAACCTTGTAATAGACAAAATGTCAACAGTAGTGTATACGGGTTCAGGAGGACACCATCTATCAGTCTCAGGAAACATGACCATAACGGGAGAAAGCCAGGTTGAGCTTGAAAATACTACTGGTATAATTGACAGCCTTTTAAGCGTGGAGGGAATACTTAATTGCGGCTTTGGAAGTTTCATAAGCACCCGTGATATGTATTTATCGGGAAGCTTGACAGTAGACGATGCAGGCGTTATTATTGGGGACGATTTTATTCAGGAGACTTGGGGTATTCTGACTGTTGATGATGGCAGTTTTACATTAGATGCACCCTATACCGGAGCGCTATTGGGCTTTGCAGGAGTAGTTAACCTCAATAGCGGTGTTCTCCAGATAACCAATGAAGGAATCCAGTTTGGACCTTCATCCCAGTTTTACCAGACAGGTGGTATCCTGAAAGTAGGATGGGGATTCAAAGCCATATCTCCCAATGTATTCATGCCGAGCGCAGGCTATGTGGAGCTTACAGGAGCACGTTCAGCAGAAATCCAGTGCAACAACGGCAATTATTTTCATAACCTGACCTTCAATAAACCCAGCACCAGCAACGCAATCTACTTTATGACAGACTTAACTGTTAACAATGACTTGAAAGTACTGGGCGGAAATGCTACTTTAATGCATCACACCCTGAACGTAAACAGGGATGTAATAATCATAGGCGGAAGGCTGAGCGCCGGCTATGAAGATGATATCATAAACGTAGGCAGAAACTGGACTAACTATTATGGTGCAACTGGTTTCATAGAGGGAACAGGAACAGTAAACTTCGTTTCCGGGCTGGATGCCACAATATCTACAGAAACCTTCAATCTGGTCAATGTGAATAAACCTACTCAGGGACCGGATTTGCTGCATATAGCAGCAGGAACAACTGTTACGGTTGACAGCACTCTTAGCATCAACACCGGATGCCTGAAACTGGATGATAACAGTATCCTGCACGTTAATGACGACATTTTCATCAGTGATTATAGTGGTCTGAATATCTCTTCTGCAGGAACTGACAATACTTTGAACCTGGGAGGTAATCTTTATGATTACTGCTCGTATGTTGATGCAACCCACGGCTTTACAGCACATCCTAAAAGTACAGTGATTTTTGATGGTGATTCTACCCAGGTGCTATATGGAGCCTATTCCGGTATGACATTCAATTCAGCTAGGGTTGATAAAGCTTCCGGAGTGGTAATGCATTCTAACGATATTAGCTTCACGGGTAATCTGGAAATTGTCAACGGCGAATGGTCTTTTGCTGTTCCTGAAAAAACAAAAAACTTCTTTGGAGACTTGTATATTGAAACAGGTGGCAGTTTTACTGACAGCACAGGTACTTGTAACTTTTTAGGTAACAATGACACCGGTTTAGGAATTTCCGGACTTGCCCTGATGCCCAACATCAGTATTTTGAAAAGCGCTGAAAATTATCTGTATCTTAATGGCAATGCCACTTTTGCAGGAAATACAGACATCTTGATGCTGTCGGGCATTCTGTCGCTAAACACTCATACCCTGCAATTTAAAGGCACTCTTACGCTTAGTGAAGAATGCGCTTTTACCATGTATAACGGTTCTGTTTTGAGTCTTGGTGACAACTCTGCTGTTAACTTCGGATATGGCACATCTTTTATTAGCTGTGGCTTGACCGGTAACCCGGCTACTATCACCAGTTTTGATGGTCATTATGCTTTTACTATAGGTTCTGATGCCTTATTATCAGCGGAACATACGGTCTTTGAGAAGATGAATTATGAAGGCATAAATGTTGAACCGGGAGCGCTTGTAGATTCGTTACATTGCTTTAAATACTGCACTTTCAGGGAAGGAGAATCGGGAGGTGTTTTACTGCAAATGAATGCATCCCGGGATTTAAATGTATATCATGCTGATTTTCCTGCCAATACCTGGGGCGGCGCATATAATGTTTCCAGGTACAATCCGCTGGGTTCAATTTATTTTGTAGATTACTCAGGTGCTTTTGCCGGGGATGCTTTTGAAAATGATTTGTATGATAACATCTTCTGGGAAATTCTTGCTCCGCCTGCAGTCCCTCAGAATCCGGAAACTTCCACCTCCGGCAATGAAATTGTGCTCAGCTGGGATGAAGTTCCAGGTGCAACAGGTTACAATATTTACCGTTCCTTTACACCTGGCGATCCTGATTCCTTTGAACTGGTCGGCACAACTGATTCAACCACCTGGAGTGATGCAGTCATGGATCTTTATCCTGAAGCTTTTTATTATGTAACAGCTTATGTAGAATAAAGTTTAGCCCTTTGGGGTTGATTAACTATTCAATAAAAACGCCTTAAGATATATCCTGAGTGCTGTATTCTTAAGGCGTTTTGCTACTTGTCTCTAACCTGGCGTTCTCTTTCAACGGGAACCTAATCTGCACTGTAAATAGATGTTTTAAATTGCAGCGACAGACGCCTCGTCTGTTGCATGTACATTCGGGGCAAATGTACTTACAAAATTAAGGATTTTTAAATCTTGTGCTTGACGGGAAGTTGAATGTTTCAGGATATTGCATTTTTGTAAATTTGGTATGGTTTGGTTTGATTATTTGCATTAGAAAATGAAGGAAGATCAGGCATGGGATTCTTGTATCTGACCAGCGGACTTTTCCTGGGTTGGTCACTCGGCGCCAATGACCACGGCAACATCTTTGGAGCCGCAGTAACGACCAAAATGATGAAGTTCAAATTTGCTGCCCTGATTGGCAGCATCTTTGTCATTTTGGGAGCAGTGGTTGAAGGCAGCGGCGGTGCAGCCACCCTGAATCAGCTGGGCTCTGTCAATGCAGCCGCAGGGACTTTTACAGTGGCGCTGGCTACAGCTATAGCAATTGCTCTGATGACCAAACTGAAGCTTCCTGTCTCAACTTCTCAGGCTATTGTGGGAGCCATCATCGGCTGGAATTTCTTTGCCGAGATGCTGACTGACTATTCCTCTCTGCTGAAAATCGTCACCAGCTGGGTAGCAGCGCCGATTTTGGCAGGAATCTTTGCTTTTTTGCTTTACCATCTATTCAAACGATATCTGGCCAGGTCCAAACTGCACCTGCTGCATCTGGATAATTACAACCGCTGGGGACTCATAATCGTCGGCGCTTTCGGAGCCTACAGTCTGGGTGCCAATAATATCGCCAACGTGGTCGGCATCTTTGTGAACATCAATCCCTTTCGGGATGTAAATTTCTTTAACCTGTTCCACGTCACAGCCATCCATCAGCTCTATTTTTGGGGCGGGATTTCCATTGCTGTGGGAATCTATACCTATTCCAAAAAAGTGATTATGACGGTCGGCTCAGACCTCTATAAACTGTCTCCCATGACAGGCTTGATAGTGGTTTTGGCGGAGTCGCTGGTGCTCTATATGTTTGGTTCCAAGGGATTGCAGCATCTGCTGTTGAGTTTGAATTTGCCTGCCATTCCACTGGTGCCGGTGTCAGCCTCCCAGTCTGTGATCGGAGCGGTTTTGGGCATTGGTCTGATCAAAGGCGGCAGAAATATCAACTTCAATATCCTGGGACGGATTTCCATGGGCTGGCTGACTGCTCCCGTCCTGGCAGGGCTAATATCTTTTGTGCTGTTGTTCTTTGTGCAGAACGTGTTTGTGTGGCGGTGCATCCCCGCCGCTATTACGATAAAAAGGAACGCGACGAGGCGCTGGAGTCCCTGCTGGAGCGGGTCAAATGCGGGGAGTTGCGCTATACTTCCCTTTGTCTGCACGGGACGCGGTTGGTGCAGGAAGCCATGCAAGACGGGCAGCGGGGCTATCGCTATGCACTCTACGACAACGGCCCGGATCAGGGCTTGCTGTGGCTGAGCCACGCATTTTTCAGGAGCGCGGCAGCAGCCCAGGAGGCCTTTCGCGCCGATTGGCTGCACATCCTGGAGCTATCTTTGAGCCAGCGGCATTATGCGCTGGTTGAGGTCAGCGGCGGCTATCGCCTGGAGCTGCGGGAGCCGGGCGCCGAAGCGCCCATCGCGTTTTATCCGCTGTCTTCTGACGATGAAGAT
>JAWOHU010000029.1:0-9200 GCA_046485025.1 Cloacimonadaceae bacterium (SeqCode)
ATTTGATTATGACGGGACAGCAAGCCATTGATGGTGACACAGCACAGGTTGGGCCAGGTATTGCGGCTCATCTGAAACTGCCCCAGACCTGCTTTGTGCGCAAGATTGATAAAGTGGAAGGCAAAGTGATGACGGTGCAGCGCTTGATGGAAGACGGCAGCGATTTGGTTGAAATGAATCTGCCTGCCCTCGTAAGTGTGGTCAAAGAGATTAACACTCCCCGTCTGCCATCACTGCGCGGCAAGATGAAATCCAAATCAGTGCAGCTCCAGGTCTGGAATTGTGATGACCTGGGTCTGGATGAAAAACTGGTCGGCTTAAATGGCTCTCCCACGCAGGTGATGCATATCTTCACACCCAAGCATGACAAACGCACCGAGAAGTTTGAAGGCGACCCTGATGAAGCTGTTGAAAAGATTATCACCACTCTCAATGAACTGACCAAATAGCTGCAGGAAATAAGTATGATAACCTATCCGCAGATGAATCCCGACCTTGTGAAATTTGAGCTGTTCGGCTTTCCGCTGCAGATCCGCTGGTATGGTTTGCTCTATGTCATCAGCTTTGTTCTGGGCTTTGTTTTATACCGCTACAACCTGAGATACAAAAACATAAAACTCACCAAAGAGCAGTATGAAGGGCTCTTTTTTTCCATGATGCTGGGTGTGGTTCTGGGCGGCAGACTGGGCTATGTGCTCTTCTATAATATTCTCTATTACCTGCAGCATCCGGCTCAGATCTTTGCCATCTGGACAGGCGGCATGTCCTTTCACGGAGGCGCTTTGGGAGTCATCATCCTGGGCGCATTATACCTCAAAAAACATAAGCTGAATTTCTGGAAACTGGCTGACCCCATGATGCCTCTGGTCGCCATCGGACTGGGTTTGGGACGCCTGGGAAACTTTATCAACGGCGAACTTTACGGCAGAGTGACCAATGTGCCCTGGGCCATGATTTTTCCTGAGTCTGATGGACAGCCGCGGCATCCGACCCAGCTCTATGAACTCTTTCTGGAAGGCATTGTGCTTGCCATTATCTGCCAGATTGTCTATCGCAAAACCAAAACTGAAGGCACGGGATTCTGGGCTTTTATTGGCTGTTATGGAATCTTCCGCCTCTTCATTGAATTCTTCAGGGAGCCGGATAAGGGCATTACTGCTTATCAGAATGACATTCCATACCTGGGTTTCATCACTGTAGGGATGCTGCTCAGCTTTTTAATGACAGTAACTGCCGCCGTTGGATTGTATTATCTGCATAGGCAAAAAAAGTCAGACAATCGGAGTAAACTATGAAGAAAACACTTGTTATGATAGCTGTTTTTCTGGCAGTCACAGCTATGGCGCTGGAGGCAAAAACCGGCAAGGCCGCCAAGCTGGAAAACAACCTCCGGCAGTGGGAGCAATTCCGCTGGCAGGGCATTGTTCAGGTCGAATCCTCAGCTTTTTCCATGCGCAAGAATTTCGTTCTGGCAAAAAATGAGGAAGCCCTGAGGATGGATATTCTGGACAGCGGGGTGCTGGGTCTGCAGGCAAAACCGCTTGTCACCATTTACATGAAAGACAGAATCGATCTTGAAGCGCCAACCATCAAGCAGCTCTCAGGCCTTGACCTCAACTGGTTTCTGCCGCCTGAAGCGCTGAAAGGAATGATCAACTTTACAGATTCGCTCAGAGCCAGGTCTCAGGAAATTATCGCCAATCGCAAGCTGGAACTGGCGTCATCCTTGTTCACCTTTGACAAAAACTACCGCCTGAGCAAGATTATAAGCGATACCGGTGGCCTGGAACTGACTGTCAGTTACAACCGCCGCAACCAGCCCACCAAGGTCATAATCAAACGCAGAGACAGCAAGCTTGCTGAACTGCAGATTAATGAACAGAAATATGGCGACATTGCCATCCAGCCGCTGATCACAGAGACTGAGAAGTTAGCTGAAGCTGAAAACCCTGAAGACATCATCCCTCTGGAAGGTAAACTCTTTGTGCTTGACCTCAAAAACCTCGAACAGATGGATATGAAGTCTCTGCTGGACAGTCTCAAACTCAGCGATAAAAAGCTGAAAGATTTCAATGTGGACAGCCTGAAGATT
Source organism: Cloacimonadaceae bacterium (SeqCode) (assembly GCA_046485025.1). Lineage (GTDB taxonomy): Bacteria > Cloacimonadota > Cloacimonadia > Cloacimonadales > Cloacimonadaceae > UBA5614. Next base: position 2,093 of record JAWOHU010000029.1, read on the forward strand.
TATCTGAAAGATTTTGAACAAACAGAACTTCCCGCCTGGCTGGACAGCTTGAAGCTTGACCTCAAGGGTCTTGAGCAATACGATTTTAAACAGCTTCTGGACAAGCTCAATCTGGATGACCTTAAGCTTGAAGAACTTGTTCTCGACAGTCTGAAGCTTGACCTCAAAGGCCTTGAGCAGCTTGACCTGCAGGAACTTCTGAAAAAGTATAATCTTGATGATAAGACTCTTGAGGACCTGATGAAAGAATTTAAGCTAGAGGACATGAAGCTGGAAGAGCTGATGCAGGGCATTGACTGGAGTGAACTTAACCTGGAAGAACTGCTCAGGCAGCAGCCCTGATTTTATGACAGGATTGTGATATGATCAAGCGTTATGCAAGAGCTGAAATGGAGCGCATCTGGACCGCCGAGAACCGTTACGAATGCTGGCTGGAAGTGGAACTTGCTGCCTGCCGCGCCATGCACGAACTGGGCGTCATTCCTGCCGAAGATCTGGAGCAGATTCTTGATAAAGCAGATTTCGACGCTGACCGCATAGATGAAATAGAAGCCGTCACCCGGCATGACGTAATTGCTTTTCTGACCAACGTTGCCGAGTATGTGGGTCCCGCTTCGCGCTGGATTCATTATGGTTTGACCTCATCCGATGTGCTGGATACCGCTACAGCTCTGCAGCTCAGGCAGTCAGGCCTGCTGATTTTGTCTGAACTGAATCGTCTCAGCGAAGTGTTGAAACTGCAGGCCAGAGCATACAGAAACACCATCTGCATGGGGCGTTCGCATGGCATTCACGCCGAGCCGACATCCTTTGGACTCAAATTTGCCCTCTGGTATGATGAAACCCAACGCAACATCAAACGTCTGCAGGACGCGATTGACACCGTCAGTGTGGGCCAGCTTTCAGGAGCAGTGGGCAATTACGCTCACATCGACCCCCAGGTTGAAGTTATAGCCTGCAAGTATATGGACCTCACGCCCGTCAATATTTCCACCCAGGTCATCCAGCGTGACCGCCATGCAACTTTTCTCAATGTGCTGGCTATCACAGCTTCCACCATAGAAAAGATGGCACTGGAAATCCGCCATCTTCAGCGCACTGAAGTCCTGGAAGCAGAGGAAAACTTTGCCTCTGGTCAGAAAGGCTCTTCCGCCATGCCGCATAAACGTAATCCTATTGTCAGCGAGCAGCTTTGCGGTCTGGCGCGTCTGCTCAGGACCAATGCCCTGGCCGCCGTTGAAAATAACGCGCTCTGGCACGAACGTGACATTTCACATTCCTCTGTGGAACGCATCATCCTGCCCGATTCCTGCATCCTGATTCACTACATGCTGGGCAAGGCCTGCGACCTGATGCAGAACCTGCTCGTCTATCCTGAGAATATGCTGAAAAACATTGAAAAAACCAACGGACTGGTCTTTTCACAAGCTCTGCTGCTGCATTTGACCCAAGCCGGACTCAGTCGCGAAGCTGCCTATGACTTGGTGCAGCGTAATTCCATGACCTGCTGGAAAACCGGTCAGCCCTTCCAGGAACTGGTTCTGCAGGATGAAGACATACGAAAAGTCATGACTGAACAGCAAATCAGGGATATCTTTAATCTGGACCGCTACCTCAGTCAGGTGGATTATATCCTGCGCCGGTGCAGTATTATCTAAACCTAAGTGTATTATAGATGTACGGCTTGGAAATTGTGCGTCACCCTGAACACAGTTATGTGTCACCCTGAGCACAGTTATGTGTCACCCTGAGCACAGTCGAAGGGTGATAGCAAATGTGTCTGAGGCTTCGACTATGCTCAGCCTGACACATTTTTGTGTATTTCGTGTTCCAAGACATAGTCTTGTAGAACAGCTTTCCAAAGCTGTTTTAAATTACGCAGGATTGGAATCCTACGCTACATAAATTACTAACTCAAAGGAGTTACTTATGAGAAAACTGGTTATAGCCCTTGGTCTGATAACCTTACTGCTGATGCCTGTTCTGGCAGCAGCGCAGAAAGCTGACAAAGGCGACGCCATTCTCGGCGTCTGGTTCAATGAAGAAAAGGATGCCAAGATTGAAGTCTATAAAGATGGCGGCAAGTATTTCGGCAAGGTAATCTGGCTAAAAAATCCCAATGACGAAAAAGGCAAGCCCAAGACCGATATCGAAAATCCCGACCCCAAGCTGAAAAGCCGTCCCAGACTTAATATGATAGTCCTCACCAATCTTGCTCACAAAGACGGAAGTAAATATGTTAAAGGCAAGATTTACGACCCCAAATCCGGCAAGACCTATTCTGCTCAGGCGGAACTGGCAAACCCCAATCTGCTCAAACTGCGTGGCTTCATCGGCATCAGTCTGGTGGGCAGAACCAGTGAGTGGACCCGTCCTGAATAGTTAATTTAATCAAAATTATCACTTGCCTGCCGCGAGGTCTCAACGCATTGCTTTATCTGCGTTGGGTTTTAGCTGCAGGCAGGAAAGAGCTGTTTTTAACGCTTTGTAAAGACTCAAAAAAGTGGGAAATCAGGTCTGATTATTGCTCTTAAAATATTCGTAAACAGATGAAATGCTGTTTCATTAACGGTCTGAGGAGAAAGTGAAATGACTGAAAAAACTGACCAAACCAAGGTTTTGCTGACCGACACCAAAACTCTGCATAAAATCAAATCAATGCAGTTACGCAAGCAGATGCTGCCTATTGCCATAGTCGTGCTGCTGCTGATTGCCAATATCGTCTATCCGCAAAGGTTTTACTTCTATCCCACGTTGGCGGCTTTTGGCTGGTTTTTGCTAGCGCGGATGATGTTTCGCACCAAAAATAAAATCTCTGCCCCGGAGCCCGGAACCTTCGTCTCGCCTGTGAATGGAAGAGTTCAGTTATTGCAGAGAAGAGAGGATGCCACTCTCATTACTTTGCGTAAATCCTGGCTGGATGTGGTGGAACTGCGTCTGCCCTATCCTGATTTGAAGATGGACAGCAACCGCAACTGGAGCTTTGAAACTGCTGCAGGCAAGGTGGAAGTCAGCATTGACTCAAAAAACATCACTTTCTTTGATAATAAAAACATCAGCGGCGATGTTATCGGCGTAATCCCTTCCAGCGCCATCATTTCCATCAAAATGCCAGAGGGTATTTTGGTCAAAGTCAAAGAAAATCAGCCTGTTTTGGGCGGCGAGACTGTGCTTTTTGCTTTGTCAGAACACGCTTTTGAGCAGTCTGAGTCTAAATCCATCCTGGTGGAAGAGCCTACTCAGGACCTGAACTAAAACACAGATATACACATATATCCATCCCTTTTACCAATCTGGATTAAAAGTAAGGCAAAAGTATATTCAAAGTATATTAAATATGCTTTGGAATACATTTACTATACATTTGATATACATTTGGTATGCTTTTGATATACTTTGGCTTAAGAGAGTGTAGCGTCCCAATAGACGTGCTATTCTATAAATGCGATCACCCGGTAGAACCTTCTGTTGTGGCTTCCTGCAGCGCCGGTATCAGTATATGAGACCCCGGCTGTTTCACTCAGAAAGACATAATCCACACTGTTGTCTGAATACATGATCCTATATCCGTCCGGAGTCAGTGCATTGCTCTGAGTATCGGTTGTAACAGGATCCCAGCTCAGTTGAATGTCTGCACCGGTTACGCTGATCAGAACGTTTTGCGGAGCAGCGGGAGGATAAACCAGCGTTGTTATAGTAAAGACTGCATCAGAAATGTCGTATTTGGATGTATTCAAAGCGTTTATAACCTTGATAAGGCAATCGTTAGAAGGATTATCGGGAACGGTCCAGTCAAACGCCCCCAGGGAAGCAGAATAGCCCGTATTTTGGACCGGCAGCCAGTTTGCTCCGTTATCCACACTGTAATCTATATATACTATAGGAACATCAGTTGTTGCAGAGAAATATATCATCTGGCTGCTTCCGACCTGCAGTATTTCTCCTCCATTAGGAGAAATGACAATTATGAGCGGGCGGATAGTAAAGGGATTATCACTTTCATCCCGTACGGCTGAATAATTATAATCACTTACTCTCACTTTACAGTTGGCAGAATTTGCTGTTGGCAGGGTCCAGCTGTATACTCCCGTGGCGGCAGATTGATAAACGGCAATGGAAACCCAATTGCTTCCGCCATTCAGGCTGTAATCAAGATTTACCCAATTAACATTAGCGGAGGACCAGGTTATGTTTTTCACCGTTCCCTCTCCCCAGATCTCATCTCCGTTGGGGGTCAGAACGTCAAGCCGGGCTACGGTAAATGTATTTAAGCTGGTTGAAACAAAATCCATATCCTGTTCATAGTAAATTCTAATCCTGCCGGAAGTCGTGGGTGAATCAGGAACAGTCCAGACATAGGTTTCATCCGTGATGTTAATTCCTGAGGCAATAACCATGAATTCATTATAGTTCTGAGCATATTCCAATCTAACAGTTCCCGTGGTCAGTTCCGAAGTCCAGGTGATACCACAGATTTTGTTGGTCTGGAGTTTCAGACCACTGGCAGAAGGATAGATCAGTCTAAAGCTGATTACCGTAAAGACGGCATCGCTGGTATCTTTGATGTCGCTGATAGTTGTATCGCTGATCCGAACAAGATAATTGGCAGAAGCAGAATTTGGCACAGTCCAATTGAACACACCCGATCCGGCGCTGACGGAAGCAATTATTGTAGTCCAGCTGGCTCCAGCATTGCTGCTATATTCAATCTTTAAGTTTGCCGCATGGACAGAAGACCAGCGAATCGGTCTGACTGCTCCGGTGTTATAGACCTCACCACCATTGGGAGATGTAAGAATCAACCGAATGATTTTGAAAGAAGCATCACTGAAGTCATAGTTCACCGGATTGGCTGCATCGGAGACTCTGATGTAGCAGTAAGCCCCGGGAGTATCTGGAACAGTCCAGGCATAGGAACCCGGAGTGGCAGGCAGCCCCGAAGCAATCGGGATCCATGACATTCCTCCATCGTATGAATAGTCGAGATTGACGTTACTAACCCCGACCGTCAGCCAGGTTATACTGACAGAAGCGCCTGTCTGCAGGGCTGTTACCGTGGGCACAGTCAGGAAAACATAAACGGAGGGAGCAGAACTGATTGTGAAGTTTGCATCTGAAATATCATAAACCGCAGTCCCCACGCTGTGAGCTGCTTTGACCAGGCACTGGGTGGAAGGAGTCGCAGGCAGAGTGTATTCATAGGATCCGGTGCTGGCTGTTACAGGAGTTGAATTTATATTTGTCCAGTTGCTCCCGTTATCAACAGAGAACTGAAGATTTATCGTGCTTAAATAACCGCTGGCTTTCCAGTAAATGTTATGCAGGGAAGATACCTGCCAGTTTTCACCTCCGTTGGGAGACAGCACTGTGAGCAGGTCTTTCTGCATTTTTGCGATAAAGACATCGGTCGAACCGTATGAAACAAGTGACGTAATGCCGAAATTTACTGTCTGGCAAAATCCACCGGTGAAATAGATATTACCGATTGAATCCAGAGCAATATCATGGCCGAAATCGCTTGAATTGGCACCGGCTTTGCAGGCAAAGAGCCAGTTCCCGTCAGTATCAAGTTTGGTGACATAAACATCATAACTGCTTGCGGAAGAGGTTAAGGTATAGGGACCCAGAGTTATGGTATTAACGAATATTCCGGTTACATAACAGTTACTCTCCGTGTCCGTTACGATGCCATATCCCCAATCGGTTGAAGTACCACCGATATTACGGACCCATAGCCAGTTTCCATTGGCATCCAGTTTGGCAACAAAGCCGTCGTTGCTGCCGTTGTTGATCAGACTGATGCTCCCGAAAGTGCCTGAACCAGTATAATATCCTGTTACATATGAATTTCCGAAGGCATCTACAGATATATCATTACCAGCGTCATAGCTTGTGGTTCCACCCTTTACCGCCCAAAGCCAGGTTCCGATGGAACTGAGTTTGGCGACAAAGCAATCCCTGCTGCCATAACTGGTTAGACTGATGGTTCCGAAAGAGGCAGTTGTCTCGAAAAAACCAGTCAGGTATAAGTTTCCTACATTATCCAAAGTTATTCCCAGACCCTTATCCGATGAATTACCTCCGGCTTTGACCACCCATTGCCAACTTCCGGATGAATTTATCATCGCAACAAAAATCTCGCTATAACTACCTGTTGTTAATATGCTTCCGAAATATGCCGTAGTGTAATAGGAACCTGTCACATAACAGTTTCCGGAACTATCAAGGACAATATCTTCGGCATAATCGTATGCCGGTCCGCCCGCTGATGTTATCCACAACCAGTTGCCGTCAGAATCAAGTTTTGCGACAAAGATATCCATCGAACCTGCACTGGTAAGGTTTAACGAACCGAAATCAGATACTCCGCTGTAATACCCCACTACATAGACATTTCCATAATTGTCTGTTTTTATCTTAATTCCGTCATCATCACCCACGCTTCCGGCCCGCCTGACCCACAGCCAATGGCCGGAGGGATCTGTTTTGCCGACGAAAATATCGGTTTCACCCAAACTGGTTAGGCTGAAATCTCCAAAACTGGCTGTTCCCCTGAAATATCCCGTGACCAAGACATTTCCGTCGTTGTCAATCGCGATGCCGTTTGCGCCGTCATAATCTGTACCGCCGCCGTTTATTGCCCACTCATCGAGGGTTTGTGAAAAGAGAAATGATATAAAGAACGAAAACAACAAAACGAAAACTGTGTATTTCATAAAATCCTCCCTCTAAATTTCAAGTTTAGAATTAATTCAAACTTTGTAATCGTGTCAAGCTATTTTCGCATTTTGACTGTGTTTTGTTTCATACGGGCGAAAAAAAACCGGCCTTTCGACCGGTTTAAAGTTGCTTTCGCGGGGTTCAAAAATTCTGTAATACCTTTTCTTTTATGGTCCAAGTATCCAAGAGATTCCGAACTGTCCGCAATCACAGCTTGTTTTAATAGAATAACCGTAATTGCCGGGTTGCCAAATTTTATTTTTTTAGAGGATCAGGTATTCTTCAATAACGATAATAAATTAGTGCAGGACTCCGATCCTGCATAAGACTCAACATCGGAGTGTTGAGCTACTATCGGAACCGGCATAAATATTCCGGTTCACAGCAG
>JAWOHU010000035.1:0-10049 GCA_046485025.1 Cloacimonadaceae bacterium (SeqCode)
TCTTGGTTTGAAATTAAAGAACCCGCTGGTGGCTTCGGCCTCACCCCTATCCAAAAAAGTAGATTCCGTCCGCCGCCTGGAAGACGCCGGAGTCGGCGCGGTGGTGATGTATTCGCTCTTTGAGGAGCAGATTGAGCACGAAAGCCACGCCCTGGATCATTACCTGAGCTATGGCACCGAATCCTTTGCCGAAGACTTCCTCACCTTCATAGCCACGGACGCCGTAATAGCCGTTCAGTTCAAAGTTCTGAGGTTGCTTGCCACCGCTGCCACCGCCCACTAGTCTCAGAGCCAGAGCATACCTTTTACTGAACAGAGTATAGGAACGCAAATCCATATAGGCTGTGTGATAATCATTCTTGTGCAGGGCAAAACTCTTTCTCAACGTGACAAAAGCGCGCCAGCCCAACAGCGGACCTGTCGGACCATATAAAGTGTTATCATGCACCAAGGTAACAGCCGGAGCATAGATCAGGTCTGTTTTGGAAGGCTGATCGTACAGGACATTGTTTATGAGATAGGAATCATTTTCCCAATGACCTTCAACCCCGTTCTCAGCCCAGATCCAGGAATCCCAATGGTATTCCCAGGAGTAAATCTGGTTCTCAAAATCCAGCCGGAAAAACTTGTTCAGCGGATAGCGGGTCAGAAAGTAAAGCCCCGTTTCCCTTTGCCTTTCGCGATAGAAATCATCCAATCCGATTTTGATTCTCTGATAGATAACTTCGTCAAAGATGTTGTAAACGCCGATGCCATAGTCAATGCGCTTGGGCAGATAGAGGTAGGTCAGCAGGATGTTGGAATCCTTGATTTTGCCAGAAATGCCCAGATTGATGCCAATGCCGTGGTTGCCCATGATGTCGCTCAGGCCCAGTTCCAGACTGCCAATAGTGCCCACTGACGAGGAATAGGCAAATCCGCCCCAGAACCTGTCGAGAGAGAATTTGACCTTGTACGGTTTAATGGCGGGAATCACAGAAACGCTGTCAGGCCGGTCGTCCCAGGAGTAGTCACGCTCTATCTTGATGGAATCCAGTTCCGGGTGAAAATCAAACACAGTGGCGTTTTGATTGATGAAACGCGGTCCGCCGTCAGTAACAGGTTTTTTTAATCTTCTCCTGCCATAGTAGTCAAGATGGGATAAGTTTATCTTCTCTAAAAGGTTATCGCTTGGGGCAATGACTTGTGGACTGACTGTGTCAGAGAATTGCAGACTGTCCAGAGGCTCTGTCTTTAAATAGATGTCCCAGCCGCCGTCAAAGTAACAGGAATAGACCATGCTGCTTTGGTTGCTGTTAAAATCAAAACTGTAAATCCCGGACAGCGTTTTTGTGACTTTGGCACGCTGACTTGACTTAAGATCAACCACTTCCAGGTTGGGAATGCTGTCCTGCTCTGAGATAAAGAACAATCTGGTGCCGGTGCTGTCCCAGACCGGATGGTAGTTATTAAATTCATCAAAGGTGACCTGGTTCAGTTCATTGCTGTCCAGATTGATGGTATAGAGGTTAGTTTTCAGGTCAGAGAAAAAGCCCTTTCTGAAGGTTTCTTTAATTCTGGTGCGGTCTGAAGTGAAGGCCACATGTTTTCCATCAGGAGAAAAGCGCGGCTGTGCATCTGAGTAACTGTCGTTGGTCAGTTGGGTCAGTTTTTTATCTGTAAAATTATACAGGTAGATATCAGACTGCATATTCTGCTGTGCAGAAAAGACGCAGTTCTCGCCATCTGCAGAAATATCAAGTTCGTAAATCACCCTTAAGGGCGGAAGGCTGAACTCTTTGATAATCTTGGCTTTATCATAATCAGCAATGTATATCTTGTCTCCGTCTGAGGTTTTGGCTGCATAGGCAAAACGCTTGCTGTCAGGGAACCAGGCAAGGTTGGAGCGCAGATAATGAAATTCTTCCATGCTGCCTGTGGCTTCACCTGTTAGCAGTTTCCGGTTGGGAGAGGTCTCAAACAACCCTCCGGTCCAGATACTGAACCTGCCGTCCCGGTTGGAAAAATAGACATATTTCTGACCATCAGGAGAGAATCGCGGTGCCAGATTGAAGTAGGAGCCGTCGTCCCTGTGAGTTGTTTTCCTGTCGCTGTATTCGTGCGGGATGGTGTGACTTTGGATAAAAGGAAAGTAGTCTCTTTTGAGCTGATTGCGCCAGCGTGATTCCAAGTCTCTGAATTCCATACCGAAAACTTTTTTAGATGCTCTGTCCAGGTTACTGGAAGCTCTGAGGGAATAGAAAAAGTCCATCACCTTGTCGCGTCCGTAACGCTTGTTCAGAAAGACCAGAAACGACTCTCCCAACCTGTAGGCGCTATAGCCTGAAATCTCTGTCAGGGAACGGATTCTGTCATTCAGAACCAGGTCCAGAATGAAGGCATTGTTGTTGATATCAGACCCGCCCATAGCTTGAAATTCAGGCAGTCCTTCTGAAAACCAGAAAGGAAAATTAAAGCTTTTCAGATAGAAAAACGAGCCTGGTGAACCGGCATCCAGAGCATTGATATAAGCGTGCGTAAGTTCATGCGTCAGAGTTTGTTCCAGTTTTGCATAACTCCCGTCAAAGGGGATGACGACTCTGTTTTTGAGGCTCTCTGTAAAACCGCCAACTCCTTCCGGTAAAAGCGGATAGATAATGTTGGTAGTCTGAAACTCCATTTGGGAACTGTAAAAAATTATGGGAATCCTGCTCATGGCAGGAAACTGGAAATCGCTTTTCAGGTAATAATATGTTTCTTCAGCCATCAAGGCTGCCAATCTGCCAAAATTGTCATTGCCAGCAGGGAAGTAGATGTCAAAATGCATGGTCTCAATCTGAGACCAGCGGGTGTGAGTGGAGTTCACTTTATTCTGGCCGTAGTAGTAGGCATTCAGACTGCCTGCAGTCAGCAGTAAAAACACCAATCCAAATAAGACAAGCAACCGTTTCATATTAAAACACGGTAACCCTGAAATAGCGCTTGGGATTCTTTTTAATATCGACCAGCAGAGAATCCAGTTTGGCAGAAGATCTTATCAGATTCTGATAGAGTTCGTCATCCTTTATTAATTGTGAAAAAGTGCCTTTGCCTTCAGACATATCCTTCAGCACTTTCTGCAGGGTCGAACCTGCAATTCTGAGACTGTCCAGGGCAGCCTGGGTCTTTTGTAAAACCTCGGGAGTAAGTTTGATGGCTTTGTCGATGTCGGCTTTGTTGGTGGTGATCAGCTCATTCAGATGTCCGGTTGAGGTGGAAATATCTGCCAAAGCCTTATTCAGATTGTCTTTGCTGTCGTCGATGGCGGTGTTGACTTTTTCAAAAGTTTCCTGAGTTTCCTCAAAGGTGGATTTAACCTGCGCGAAGAAGCCTTCAGGTGCTTTCAAATCAATCAGTAAATCATTAATCTGAAGCATTGTTATGGCAGCGGTGGACATCAGCGCTGTCATTCCATAAGAAGTTTCACCCTGCTGAACCTGGTTAATATTTATTGGGTCGCCCTGTGAGGCATTAATGACATCCAATTGTTTGCCACCCATCAGGTTACTGTCTTGAATGATGTATCTGGCGCCCTGCCGGATGGGATGCTTGAGTTTGATCTGACCTGAAATCAGAACACCGTCCTCAAGCTGTGTCACCTTTGTTATGCGTCCTGTCTCCATACCATTGACAGTGATTTTATCACCCACTTCAATGCCCTGGGCATTTTCAAATCTGATTTTGAGTGAGGTCATTGTCCTGAGCTGCAGAGTGTTGCGCAGCCAGGCATAACCCACAATCAGAACCAGCAATGAGACTACTGCAATGATTCCGACTCTGAGTTCGACTTTGCGTTGGTCTTTGTAAAAGTCTGTCATAATACCACTTATGTTTTAAGTTGTTTCTTTTCTGCAGCCGGGAACAGGACGTTATTCAGAATCAGCCTGTAGCCGGGCGAAGTTTTATGCAGGTCAAGAATGGTTTCCGGGTCGCCGATTCTGTGCTGATAATCCTCAGGGTCGTGTCCCCCGTAAAATGTGAAAGTTCCCTTACCCAGATTACCGTGCAGATATTTGGCATCATTTTGACCCGGCGCTTCTGCCAGAATAATGACACTTTTCTTGATTTTATCTTTGAAGATGGAAGTCGTCTGTCCCAGAAAACCGTTGATGACATTGGTGTGGCATTGTGTCAGCATGGTAGGCACGGGATCATACTTGGCGGAGAAATCAAACAGCTGGAAGTAATCTGCCTCAGCTCCCTTCAAACGGACATAATCGCTGGCATCCAAATCTGAAAACTCATATTCATAAGGATTGGTGCGCAGGGTGAAATTCTCAAAAGCAAAGGTTCTGCTGAAGTCCAGCTTGTTCTGATAGTTGGGGTCAACCCCATCGCCGTCAAACACAGCTTCACAGATATCAACACCTTTAGCTGCCAGGGCAATGTCTATCGTATCAATGGCAGCGCACATGGCAAAAAGGAATCCGCCGCCGGTGACATATTCTCTGATTTTGTCCGCGATAGCATGCTTGAGCTGCCAGACCTTGTCAAAGCCCAGCTTGGCTGCCATCGCTTCATTGATGCGGACGTCATTCTGATACCAGTTCGTGTTGCGGTAGGAGCCATAGAATTTGCCATACTGGCCTGTAAAGTCCTCGTGATGCAGATGCAGCCAGTCATAGTCATTCAGCTTGCCGCTCAGGACTTCTTCATCCCAGACTCTCTCATACTTGATTTCGGCATATTCCAGAGCCATGGTGACAGCATCGTCCCATGGCAGAGCATTGGGTGGGATATAAACTGCAATGGCAGGCTCTTTTTCCAGAACCACCACTTCCATATTGGCAGACTGGATTTCCAGCATTATAGAACCTACGGCTGCAGAGCCGACATTCTCAAAGCGGACGCCTCTGATGTTGCAGACATTGACCACAGCAGCTGCATCCTGCAGCAGGAATGAGCCGCCCCGGTAGTTCAGAAGCCATTTCACGGGTATCTGTTGTTCCAGGGCATAAAACGCCACTCCATATGCCTTCAGGTGATTGGTCTGCGACAGATCCATCGGAATCAGGATTTCCGCCGACAAGGCTAAAACTATGAATGATATTATTATACTCAGGATTAGCTTTTTTGACATTTATCTCTCTTTACTTCTTTTTTTTACAAGTCTTTAACTTTAAATACTGCAGCAGTTCTTGTTTGCTTGCCTGGGGAAGCCTGAACCAGTATTCCCTTGCGCAGTCAAGCATTGACCCTATTTCTGCACCTTTGATGCAAAAAGTTCGAATCAGGTCATCTCCTGTCAAGTTAAATCTGCATCCTGCCAGTTTGAATTCACTTATCCTGACGCGGTGGCAGACTTCCTGATCAAAATCAGGGTCATTGCTTCTGCTATGGAAAACTCCTGTCAGAGGATATAGATTAATAAAAGCATCAACCAAATTATCCAATTCAAAAGTAACTTTAAGAAACCAGGCTGAACTGCGTGACTTATTCTTGGACATGCTTTTGCGCATTTTCCTGCAGAAATTTATCAGTTGGACAATCTGCTTTTTCTCTGACTGTGCCAGCTTAAGCTGCTTCAGATGTGTCTCCGGCTCTTGTGATGAATATAGCAACAGAGCGATTTTACTATTCAGACTTAGCCGATTCAGAGCAGATTTTAACAACTCTGATTTCACTTTTTGAGGAACTGTAATGGAAGGCTGTTTGAACAGAGCAGCTATTCTCAAACCCGGCAGGATAGCTGCCAGCAGATTCGTTTTGACCAGCAGGTTTAGACCTCTGAGATAAGCAGGATTTTTCAATATTCTAATGAATTCTTCTGTGCTGCGCTCTTTTGAGATGTGCTGCAGTTCTGATGCGTGTTTTTTTATGAAAGTGAAGGTTTCCGGCTCAATTTCAAAATCCAGTTCAACAGCGAAACGCACTGCCCTGAGCAGCCGCAGCGGGTCTTCCCGGAAAATAATTTCAGGTCTGGAAGTTGCTCTGATCAGTCTTTTCTTAAGGTCTGCCAGCCCTTTTCCACTCAGGTCAATTAATTTGCCGTCTGAAATTCTTTTCAAAAGCGAATTAACAGTGAAATCCCTGCGCATAACGTCCTGCTGCAAAGTTCCGAACTCCACTTCCGGTTTGCGTGACCGGCTGCGGTAACTTTCCCTGCGGGTCATTACAAGCTCGATTTTTTGCTTGCCGATCTGGATTAAAGCTGTTCCGAACTGCTTGTAGATAACGGGTTTGGCGGCTATTTTCCGTTTGTGCAGAAACTCCGCCAGCCTGATTCCACCCTCGGGAAGCTCGACTGCAAGGTCGATATCATTGGTTTGCCTGCCCAGAAGCTCGTCCCGCACGCAGCCGCCGGCAAGATAGACCTTGCCGTCAAACTCTGTTTTGCGTAAAAGCTTTGCCAGTTGCTTTCTGATGGCTTCTGTCACACTTTCCTCAGACAAATTCTCTCAGAATGCTGTTGGACACGAACCAGGCGGCTGAAGTCAGGCGGATAAAGCCATTCGTCATTTCCAGATGTCCGCTTCCGACAAAGCGTTCTATTATGTCGTTATAGTCGGAGATAAAATCCGTCCCAAACCTCTGCTGATAAGCTTTCAGGTCCAGTCCTCTGGTCAGGCGCAGTTGCATGATGATGAAATTGGCTTTCTGTTGGGCTTTGGTTTCAAGTTCTTTCTGGTAGAGAATGTCTTTTCTTTCCAAAGCATATTGCCAGATTTCCAGGTCATCCGGTTTGCGGTATCTCTGCAGTTTGATAAAACCTGAAGCGCTGGCTCCCAGGCCTATGCAGTCTTCGTCCAGCCAGTAGCGCAAGTTGTGTCTGCTGTGTCTGCCCGGCAGGGCGAAATTGGAGATTTCATAATGCTCAAAACCTGCTTCTGACAGAGTATTGCAGATGGTGTGATACTGCTTTTCTGCAAACAGGTCATCGGGCAGCAGCTCTTTCCAGTGGCGGAAGGGAACGTTTTCTTCTATGCTCAACAGGTAGGTGGAAATGTGCTCAGGTCTGAGTGCCAGGTATTTTTCCAGGTCCTCTTCAATTCTGTATTCACTGAAATTCGGCAAGCCATACATCAGGTCCAGAGAAATATTGTCATAGCCAAAGTCCCGACACAGCTTAATCCTGTCAGGAACTGATTCCGCTGAGTGCCTTCTGCCCAGGGCTGCCAGGTGGTCATTATGCAGAGACTGCACTCCCAGACTGAGCCGGTTCACTTTTGTTTTGGCCAGCGACCTGACCCAATCCTCTGTAATCTGGATGGGATTGGCTTCCAGAGTGATTTCTGCATCTGCTTGTATATTAATCAGATCAGTAATGGCATTGATTTGCTCGGCTTTCAGCAGTGAGGGTGTTCCGCCTCCGAAATAGACTGTGTCCGCCTCAAAATCATAAGCTTGATTAAAACACTCAATCTCCTGCTGCAAAAGGGACACATAGCTATTCAGCGCAGCCGCGGAATAGGGCACCGAATAGAAATTGCAGTATCCGCATTTGCTCAAACAAAATGGTACATGAATGTAAACACCAGTTGTCAAAACTTCGTTCCTCAGTTTTTCCAATTAAAAATTAAGAATTAAGAATTAAAACTGCCATAATAGTCTTTCATCATTAGTTAACTATAGCTTGTCACGTTCTCAGTTTCCACAATTAAGAATTTTAACTATGGCAATCACTGACTGTCTGCTCTATTGTTTTTTGTTGTAATGATGATTGATGATATTATTCTAAGAATTTCTTCGACTGAATTCAGATATGTTGAACAATCACAAATACAACTTGCAGTAATGAGTCTGAGCCAGTATTTGGTTTCGCGTGCCTCCTTGTGAGCAATAATCAACTTAGCCAGAAAATCTGCCTGACTCTCACCCGCCATTGCTTCTTCTGCATTGGCTCCAATGGATGTGGCTGCTTTTAAAAGCTGACGTGATAATACATATTCTTTTTCTTCAATCTGCAGCTTTCTTACCAGTTTTACAATCTCTACTGAGAAAGCGAAAGTCTTGTCCAACAGCACATTCTGCTTCATACTGGTTCCCCTGTCTATGCTTGGCTCTTATTTCTGATATGCCGTTTTAATTCTTAATTCTTAATTCTTAATTTTCAGGAAAATCATCTGATTTTCCTGAACACCCTGTCCCAGCGGGCATGGGGTCTATCGAAAATCTGGTTGTATTCGATGCCGTAGGAGTAGAAAATTGCCCAGGGCGTGCCTGTGATGTCTTTGCGCTCCAGAAATCCCCAGTAGCGACTGTCTTCACTCACGTCGCGGTTGTCGCCCATGACGAAATATTTGTCTTGCGGAACGACCACAGGTCCGAACCAGTCGCGGTTCCAGTTCTGCGATCCCGGAATGTCTTTCCAGTATTGCATTCCAGGCATCCACATCCCCTCCGGGAAAGTCCTTTCTATGATTTGCTGGGGACGGTCATAGGGATAGGGCTCGCCATAGCATTCATAGCCTTTTTTATACAATTCGCCGTTGATATAGACCTCTTTGTCTATCACCTCGAGTGTGTCGCCCGGCATTCCTATGACGCGTTTCACGATGTTCTTGCGTGCATAATAAGTCACGTTCAGAAAGGTGATCGGGTCTTTTTTGAAGGTGAATTCCTTGTTGATATAAATAGGCGGAAAAATCTTGATGAACTGCTCCGGATTGCCTTCCGGCGTGCCCTGCTCGATTTTCGGATAGCGGAAAGTGACAATATCGTCCTGCTTGGGGTCTGTGAAATAGTATTTCACCTTGTTGGCAACCAGATAATCCCCTATCAGCAAGGTCTTTTCCATCGAGGAAGAGGGAATCTTGAAATTCTGAAAGGTATAGTTGCGGATGATCATAGCCACCACAAAAGCAAAGAGAATCGCTTCCACCCAGTCCTGCACCACCGGTTTTTTCTTGTGGAACTTCTTCGGCAGCGGCGTCTTGGTCAGGTTCGTATTTTTGATTGTATGCTCACGGATTTTTGCCATAAAATCAACATCCTTTGTCTCTTTTAAGTTTTACTCTGTAAGTTAATAACCACCACTGAAAACAGGGCTTTGTGTCAAGGAAAAAGGGCGGACTGCCTGCTGTAGGGCAGCTATTATGATTTTAGCAGCCTCACTGTTTCGGAAAAATGCGCTTTGACTTCATATTTCAACCCTTCATCGTCCATAATTGCATTTTGATATACACTCGAAATCCAGTCGATATCCAGTTGACTTTAATTCGACTGGATATCGACTGGACATTGACTGAATATTGAAGTGCATTTAGGAAAGAACAAAGCAGAATGAAAATGATTGTATAATGGAGTAATCAGTTTGTTCTGCCTGAAGGGAAGAGCGGATTATTCTAATGATAAGGCTAACTGCATTGAGCAGAAAGAGGATATCTTTCGACTGAATGCAATTTAGTGCTTGACATAATATTTAACTTCCGTTTTATATATTAATAGGGGTTATTGAAATGTTGTGTCCCGGCAAAACATTTTATGTGTTATGTATGCTTAAGATGATGCTGTAAGAGATGATTTAATTACTAAGCTTAATATTAAGTAAGGAGGGGCGATTCCTCCTGCCAGTGTTCCGATGGCCTCCATCTTGCGGGCTTCCAGGAGACTCTCCTGAAGTTGCTTTTTCTCCTCCTCGAGGGTCTTCACATCCGTAATATTGTGTAAGACCATCGTAATCTTGACGGGGGTCCCCTGGGAGTAGATCACCCTGGAATGGGATCTGGCCCAGAAAGCGCTGCCGTCCTTTCTTCGGATTTTATATTCCGTGCTTTCGGGAATCGGTTGACCGGCGAAGACAGCCCTCCCTCTTTCCACAAAATGCTCAACGCTCTCCTCTGCCAGGAAACTCAGTGGGTTGAGGGTGAGAAATTCGTCTTTTGTATAGCCTGTGTACCCACACATGACATCGTTGACATTGGTAATGACAAAATTCTTCAGGTCCATCTCGTAGATTCCAGCAGGGGCATTGTTGACAAGCTGCCTGAAACGCGCCTCACTTTCCTGTAATTCCCGTGCGAGTTCCCGTTGTTTATTTCCGCGTTTTTGCGAGAAATGACCTCGTCCTCCAGACGTCTCTTGGCCTCCAG
>JAWOHU010000169.1:0-6729 GCA_046485025.1 Cloacimonadaceae bacterium (SeqCode)
TTTCAGGGTAAAAACGCTTTCTGATTTGCTGATGGACGAGACATGGACATTATAGATAATCTCTGCACCCTTTTGCATAGCAGCTTTGAGCATGGCATCCCTGACTTGCTGAGCTTTCTGAGATGCAGGAAAGTGCTTGCCGTCATCACGAACCAGACTGGGACAGCCCTGTTACGGCAGAAACTCGATGAAAAAAGTGCTGTCATAAGCATAGACAGCGTGCTTGAGGAAAGGGCCTGCCTTGCGGCAAGCTTTGATGAATTCTGCATTGGACAGGTTATTGGTAAAGTTGCACTGTCCGGAACTGCTGAGCAACAGCTTTTTCCCTGCTTCGGCATTCCCTTCCAAAATCACGGCGCCTTTGCCATAGGCGATGGCTGCTGCCAAGCCTGCAGGTCCGGCGCCGATGATTACAAAAGGAATTGTATCCATCAAAATTGAACTTCTCTTCTCTTGTAGATAAGGGTCGCAATCACAAACATAACGGCGCAGAAGAAGAACTTAAACGCGATATCCCATGTGAATAACGAACTCCAGATACTCGTCAGGAAATTCGGCGGTACAACAAAGGTGGAAAGGTCTGGCTCCTGGCTTCCTGTTCTGATTGTTACGATTCCAAATTGCTGAGAAGTTGGCAGATATGCCTGAATTTTGAGTATTCCGGACATGATAAGCTTGAAAATAGCATTGGCGATATAAGGAATATTCCAGCCATATATTTTGTTCAGGAATAAGGTTACAAGCTGCAAACCACCTAAACATGCTGCTCCAAGGCCAAAGGCATTATCCTTAAATATTGCAGAAAGCGTGAACAGGATTGAGCCCAATACCATTATTGCTATGGAAAAATGCAGCCAGCTGAGAATCAGTCCATTGAAGCTCATCCACCAGTTAACACGCATGGGAGTAAGCATCATCGCCAGGAAGTTGGAAAGGAACATATTAAGAACTCCGATTGCCAGAGCTAAAGCTATCAATCCGCCAATGCCGGCAATAAAACGCGAAGCAGTTATTTTCCAGACGGAAACAGGCTGGGAGCGATGAAAAAGCTCGCACTTATGTTTGATATCCTGATTCAGCAAGGACGAGCCGATAATACTCATTGCGATGACAAATATTATCCCAAGAAAACCGAAAAACGCCGCTGACTGCATCAGAAAAGACATCATCTGGTGCAGATTATCGTTAGTCAGTAAATCTAACGGAATCCCGCTTATTGTCATGTTCTTGGCACCCGTTGTCGTGGCAAACACGATAGAGCCTGCCATGAAAACATACGTGCCCAACAGATACCAGACTGGCACCATGAGGATTTTGCGGTTTGCCTGCAGGTCTTTGATCACTAACGCTTTGAAGCTGTTCATCTGCCACCTCCCACTTTGGCAAGAAACAGGTCTGCGAGCTGCGGAACTCCATATTCAGCACCCTGAATTTCCAGCTTATCCTCCACCAGGGCATGCACATAGCCCAGCCCTTCCCACATCTGCAGAGGATGATGCTTTCTCAGTTCCTGGGCAAACTCACGCGGAACTTTGATTTCCATATACTTCTGCTTCAGCAGTTCAATGTCTTCATACAGGATGATTTCGCCCCGGTCAATAAAAACTATATCCTGCAGGACGTGCTCCACCTCGTTGACTTCGTGGGTGCTGATCAGGATGGTCTTGGTCTCGTCATAAAACTCGCCCAGGATGGTATTGAAGAATTCCTTGCGAAAGAGAATGTCAAGACCGATGGTCGGTTCGTCCAAGAGCAGGAATTCCACGTCCAGAGACAGTACCAGCAGCAGATAGAGCTTGGTCTTCATGCCTTTGGAGAGGGTCTTGACTCTCTGCTTAGCTGGCAGGTCGCTTTTTTCAATCAGAGCATCTGCCTTGCGGTCATTCCAGCCGGGATTGACTCCTCGCACATAGGCAATGGTCTGCGCCACGGTCAGACGGTCATCCAGAGCGCTGACGTCAGGAATGAATGCCAAGTTGCGGAAGATATTACTGTCATTGTGTTTCAGCTTGGCACCGTGATAAAGAATATCGCCGTCATAGTTCAAAAATCCCAGCATACAGCGCATCAGAGTGCTCTTGCCGGCACCGTTTTTACCCAGCAGTCCGATAATCCTGCCGCGGGGGATATTCATAGTGACGTTTTTGAGCGCCTGCACTTTCTTGAAGTTTTTGCTGACGTTTTTAATCTGCATAATGTGATCCGGTTGGAGCTCTTCAGCAGTCATAGTCTGCTTATCCAGGGCTTCCAGGAATCCGTAGTTGTTGGTCTCCATTTATTTCTCCTTCTCCTTGTTATCAGGGGTCGAAGGGCGCAGCCCTTCATGATCAGGGTGGGGGGCGGGATTCGATTCATCATTCATGTCTTTTAATCTGTCTCCCTTATTGCTTAAAACAGGCTGGATTCCTGCCTGCGCAGGAATGACGGTCTTGTCTGGGTTGTTTTGTTCACGGACAGGATTGTCCGTGCCACCGGTATAGTTGCTGCCGGCAACCTTGTAGTTCTGTTCCACCAGTTTGACAATTTCAGCCAGCGTGAGCTCGAGCTGCCTGGCTTTCTGCACAAAGCTCTTAACTTCGGTGTCAAGATACGCCTGCATATGTTTACTCCTCAAATTGGTTAGGGCATCGGGTGATACATAAAAACCGATACCACGTTTTTTGTAGATAATGCCTTCGCTTTCCAGTTCCTGAATGGCTTTGGAAACGGTCAGCGGATTAATAGAATACTTGGCTGCCATAGCCCGGATCGAATCGATTCCATCTTCCGCTTTGAGTCCGCCGCTTAAGATAGCAGTTTCCACCTCAGTCTTAAGCTGCAGGTAAATCGGTATGTTGTCGGCGAATATCTTCATCCCGCCTCCTTATGTCTTAGTGTCATAGTCAAGTAATACAGTATAGCAATTTCTGTCAAGAACTTTCTTAATAAATTTTTCAACATTGCCATAACCCTTTGTTTCCCATAGCGATACACATTGTAAAGAGTCACCCATAACTGCAAATTGGCTCACGTATTCTGCAAGTGAGCCGTTAACAAATCCCTTACACACATAATCGAAACTCCCCCACATGTGACTATCCGGCTGTTGAATTCCTGTGCCAGGGCACAGGTGCTCAGCAGAAGGTTGGACCCAGGCAAGCAAGCAACAATTATGGAACGTTATATCACAAGTTAAGGATACAGGCGGAAAGAATGCATATTTCTACTGCTTGACAGTTTACTTTGCTCATCCAGCATGTGTTTGTAGATGAAAAATGGTATGAATCCTAGTCTGAATGTATTCTCTAGAGGGAGGAATGATGTCTGAAGTTAGTGACAATAAACGTCTGAAAGAGCTTTATAAAGAGCTTCTGGACAAGAAGAACGAGTATTACACACTGATCAAAGAGTTGTATCGATTCCCCATAAAGGATTATGAGGTAAAGTCCAGAACCGGAAAGACTTTGAAGTTATCTGACCTGTTTGGCAAACATGAGGAATTGATTCTGGTGCATAACATGGGCAAAAAGTGTCCCTGGTGCACACTTTGGGCAGATGGATTCAACGGCATAATTCATCATCTGGAAGAAAGAGCAGCTTTTGTGGTTTCCACTCCTGACGAACCGGAAGTGATGAGACGCTTTGCCAGAAGCCGCCGCTGGGCTTTCAATCTGGTTTCAACTCTTGGTTCCACTCTGAAAAAGGACCTCGGATTTGAAGATGACAAAGGTAATTATCATCCCGGAGTTTCCATCATCAGAAAGATGGAGGACGGGACCCTGATGCACATTTCCAAGACGCCTTTTGGTCCGGGCGATGATTTTTGTGCATTATGGTATTTCTTTGATATGCTCGATGTTCAGAATCCTGACTGGAATCCGCAGATAAGTTATTAGGTCAGGAACACTACTTACACTAAATTAACGAAATACACAAAAAACAAACTGGATGATGCTGTTCATAAGAGAAACCTGCTAATCTGAACAATACTTGCTTTTGACTCGATTGCAAGTATTTTATGGAGAAACAAACTTAATTCTCAAGGAGAAAATAAAATGAAAAAGAATGTCGGTTCACTCGACCAAATCATCCGTATCGTCATAGCAGTCGTAATCTTTGTTGTAGGGTACTTGAATCATTCCTGGTGGGGACTGCTGGGGCTGATACCTCTAATTACTGCTTTGATAGGATTCTGTCCTCTTTATGCAATCCTGGGTATCAAGACCTGCAAGATCAAGTAGTTCAAACATAGCAAAATACTGAGTCATAAAGCAAATCAACCTTGTTACTCATTGTTGATTTGCTTTATTTTATCTGCAATAAACCAGCTTATGAAGCAATTTTGAGCTATTCTGCGCAGCTTTGATCAAATATATCCCCGGTGCAATCTGCGATCCATGTTCATCTCTCCCATCCCAGTTCAAGCTGCCTGACGATACCTGCTTAGCTGAAAATTTCTTCACTAACTGCCCTTTGATGTTATATATCTCCAGACTGGTATTTGCTGCCGCTTTCGGATCCAGGCTGATTGCTGTGACAGTTCTGAACGGATTGGGATAGCAAGTTAGGCTGAGTCGGTCAGACCTGGCAGGCATTTCTTCTGGAACCGGAACAATGAAGCTCTGCTCTTCGGCAAACATGGAACCTGCAAACGCTGTGTCAATGGCCTGAACACTCCAATAGTAAACACCGGGAGCAAGATAATTCAAGCGATGAAAGAGGCCGGGCCCGGTGTTACCCATTCCGACGATCTTTCTTTTCCCGGATTCAAGATCAGAGATCGGATTGCAGACATCAAAAGCACCTGGACTTGTTCCTGCCCGCAGATTATAGGTAAGCCCTTCAGAGGGTGTCTGCTGATCATACGACATATCCCAACTCAAGAGAACTTCAGGGTATGAAACTTCTGCCCTTAGATTGGCAGGGGGAGACGGAGGAGTGTTGGCAACCGCACAATTATTCCGGAAAAGTCTGGCATTACAGGAATGATTACTGGTCTTTCCTGTCAGTGCTATGTCAAGATCACCGTCATTGTCATAATCGCCCCATTGGGAGCTGCTTTCATAGATCCCTGGAATACGGTGCTCAACGGAAACAAAATTATCATTGCCGATATTGCTGTAAATCGAGAAATAGATGTTGGGCCAAATTCCCACTCCGTTCAACAAAATGTCCAGATCTCCATCATTATCATAATCGCCCCAGACCACAACGCCATTTTCGACACCGGGCAGGCCTGCCTGAATGTCAGTAAAGATATCTGACCCATCATTGCGGTAGATGGCTGTTACAAACTCATCAACGCCATAGTGCAATCTGCCTGAAAGCAGGATATCCAGATCACCGTCATTGTCATAGTCTCCCCAATCGATCGAGCCTTTAAATACATTAGCGATGTCAGCCCCTATATCAGTGAAGACATTATTGCTGTCATTACGGTATATTCTGGATGTCCCGTGATAGTTAGTGGTGGTTCCGATCAGCAGAATGTCAAGATCACAGTCGTTATCATAATCACCCCATAAAGCCTGACTTTGCTGCAGATTTATTAGCCCGGGATCAAATTCGCGCAAGTTACCTTTGCCGTCATTTTTATAGATTGCAGTTATAAAAAGATTGGGATTTGATGTCTTTCTGCCTGTCACCAGCAGATCCATGTCACCGTCATTGTCATAGTCACCCCATTGCACGGAACCGCCCCAAACTCCAAGTATGTTAAGATTGACCGGTGAGTAATCAGGAGTGAAATCATTGGTATAAACAGAAGTAATTCCGGTAAAGGTCGGATAGGTGTAAGATCCCGCTGCCAGAATGTCCAGATTCCCATTGTTGTTGTAATCGCCCCAGGCGACAGATGCGTTGTGAATGCCCACCAGATCGGCATTTGTGTCAGTAAAGTTCCCTGCCCCGTCATTGTTGTAAAGCTTCGAAATGATGTAGTACTCAAGACTCCAATAGTATCCTGTCAGCAGCAGATCAAGATCTCCGTCATTATCACAGTCTCCCCAATCCAATGCTCCATAGTAAACGCCCTGCAGTTCTGCAGTAACTTCGGTAAAATGTTCCTGACAAAGCACAGGACTCAGAATGACGCAAAAAGAAATTGAAACAACAATCCATAACAGTTGATGCAATCTGAAGCTCATTATGCCTACCTCCCATGGCTCCGATTTTTTGTTTAGAATTCCTACTCCGTTGATATGATTATTAACCTCCATTGAGTGTCAAGAGAAAAACGCTCTGAAAGTTTCAATTGACATCAGCAGGATATCCTTTTTTGTTTGTATTTATAGAAGACAAAACACAAGGAGGAAATCATGAGAGGTTGCGTTTTACTCATCGTTATGACGGGATTGCTGCTTGCAGGCTGCGCCACGCATTCCTATCTGCCCTATTACAACACTTCCGCTTGGGATTCATTTTATCAGGGCGGAGATGGCAGTTCGACCGAAACAGCCATTATCATCAATACTGAAGATGATAAAAAAATCGAGGATGCAGAACGACACTATCTGGATAATGTCATCAACCGGGAAGGCAGAACTTATACCATTAGCAGCGAATCTGACTACACCCAGGACGGCAGGGTCTTCAATATCATCAGAGTGATGCTGGACAACGACACAATCAGGGATTATCATTTTGACATTTCCATCCCCTATCGCGCAGCTCTGGAAAAATAATATCGCTGAAGGAACAGGAATGCACATCAATGACGCCAAGGTCTACAAAAGTATTCTCCAGCTTGCC
>JAWOHU010000200.1:0-3226 GCA_046485025.1 Cloacimonadaceae bacterium (SeqCode)
GCGCGACTGGCTCTATGTAAAAGACCACTGCGAAGCCATCAGGTTAGTGATTGAAAAAGGCACCGTCGGCGAGACCTATAACATCGGCGGACACAACGAGATCCGCAATATCGACATCGTAAAACTCATATGTCAGATATTAGACGAACTGCATCCCTCACCTGACGGTAAACCCTATTCCGACCTCATCACCTTCGTCACCGACCGCCCCGGCCACGACCTGCGCTATGCCATAGACGCCTCCAAGATCCAGAAGGAACTGGGCTGGACACCCAAAGAAACCTTTGAGACCGGCATCCGCAAAACCATTCAATGGTATCTGGATAACAAAGACTGGTGGCAGAAAATTCAGGCCGGCAAATACCAGCAGCAGCGCTTGGGATTGAATGCCTGATCCGTCATTCCTGTCACCCTGAGCAAAGTCGAAGGAAGTCGTCCTCGCGCAGGTGTCATCCTGAGCATAGTAGAAGGACGTCGTCCTCGCGCAGGCAGGGACCCATGCTGTTTTTCTTTTTTAACCACGGAATACACGAAACACACGGAAAATGTCATTCCTGCGACCGAGGTCCTCAAAAGACTTGTCTTTTGGGGTGGAAAAGCAGGAATCTTATTCAGATAAATATCTAATCTTCATCCGTCATTTTTGAGAAAGCAGGGATCAAGCCGTTCTTACATCCAGGCTAGTTACTTCCTGCTCTTGAGATGAACGGAATATCACCCATATATCACCGTTAGATAACCGCTTGGGTGCCTTTATCTAATGGTAAGATATGGCTGAACAATGCCTTATGATCTAAGCAGAGACATGGGCTTCTGTTTTACATTGTTATTCCCGCGAAGACGGGATTCTATTCTTTCCTTCTGCTGAGACCAAGAGTCCTTTAACGCTGATGCAACCTGAAACAAAATAATAAACTGTCGTAACAACACTCGCCTCGAGTGTTGCAGTATCCTTCTACAGACGAGGGCGTCTGTAGTTACTGCAGTAGAGGCGTACGTCCCCGCATGTCTTGGTACAAAAAAAACGCTTGTACCTATTTTCACACACACGGAAAGCTAATGCTTAGCTGTTCAGGCGACCAATATCCAAAGACTAAGGATTCAAGGTTCCAAGGGTTCAATTTAATTTGCCCTACACAAACGAAATCCGTAGTTGCTGAGGCCGTAGTACGGAGAGGAGAAGAAATTGCGAAAAGAGACACGGCAGTAGGTAGCATAGTAATTCCAACTACCGCCTCGCAGCAACCGATAGCTGCCGCTGGCAGGACCGGTGGGATTGTTTAATGGACTTTCGTTGTAATATGTGCTGCTATACCAGTCCCAACACCATTCCAAAACATTACCGCTCATATCATACAGCCCCAAGCCGTTGGCGGCTTTGCCGCCCACAGGCTTGCTGCTGTATGGTGTGTTATTGCCATCGTACCATGCCACTAAATCTATGTTATCACTGCCGGCATAAAGATAATCAGGATTATTTGTTCCTCCCCTTGCTGCATACTCCCATTCCGCCTCTGTCGGCAATCTGTAGCCGTTGGCGTTCCAATTACAGATGGCAGCGTCCCAGGCTGTATTGTAATTTGTTGGAACCGTTCCCCAATTAGCAGGATTGGTGGAACCGCTGATGGTATAAACAGGAGTCAGCCCTTCATTCATACTGCGCAAGTTGCAGTATTTCAGGATGGCATACCAGGAAACGAAATATACCGGATAGTTATCTCCCATGCCATAATCATGGGCAGGATTTGTATTCATAACCGCCTGCCACTCGCTCTGAGTCACTTCATACTTGCCGATGTAAAATGAGTCCAGTGTCACCTGATGCACCGGCAGTTCATCAAAATATCCCACCCCTCTGGTGTCACCCATGGTAAAGGTGCCGCCGGGGACGTAGACAAAGTTTTCGGGTGCGAGGATATTTTCATCGTTAACTGTGATTTTCAACACAAACTGATTGCCGTCATAATCAATATCTTCTGCTCCAGCATCCCAAAGAATGTATTTACCGGTTCCGGGAAGAATATCCATGCCGATATCCCCACCCAGGTTTACCAATTTTGGAGCAATGCTGAAAGTGGATCCTCCGTCAGCGGACAGAGATAATATTACAGAACAGGTGTCACCCTCCGCATCATAAAGGTCGTAATAAATGTCCACCAACTTGCTCCCGTCCGTCCTTTGGGCAGCTGTAGTGTTGCTGACAACCGGGGCAATGGCTGATAAATAGATATTTAACAGCAAGAACAAGACTAAAAATGATAGGTAAAGAAAGTGCATTCTCAGGAATCCGGGAAATGACAGGATTAACCTTTTCATCATTCACCCCCTTGTTTTAATTCTTCAAGAACATCTTTCCAGAGGATGCGTTCCCTGCTTTTAGTATCACATAATCTATCCAGATATTCCAGATTTTCCCGGCTGTAGTTTTTATAGGCAACAACTTTGTAGAACATCATATCCCGGAATTCTGACACGTCCAGATGCGTATAGGTGGTGTTATAGACCCGGGCGAGGAAGTAATAGAACTGCACGTCCTCGTAGGGCGTTTCGTTGTAGAGAACGATATAGCCGTCCGGGATGATGGGGGTTCCATAGATGGTCTCAGTGACCGGAAGCCAGTTCAGGAAGGCATTGATGTTGTCGCTGATGTCCACATCCAGGCTCTCGGGAGCGGCAGGCGGAACATAAGTAATGTTGAAATATTGGCTGGAAGCTTTTTCATTAACATTACCAAAGGAATCAATAACAATGATCTTTACTCTGGCATGGTCGCTTTCCGTGGTAGGCATAAACCAAGAATAACTACCTGAGTTGGAAATGTTTTCCTCAATCAGGATGTAATCCAGTCCCCCGTTCATGGTATACCACAAGCTGATCGGTATCGCTGAGAAATTGGTATCTAAGGCTTCCCAAAGAATGTTGTTAGTGCCTCCTATGTACCAATCCTCTCCACCATTGGGGGCAATCAGAGTAAGGGATGGATCAACTGTATCAAGAGTGAAAGCTGGGGTCTCTGCATAACTGCTGTAGGTGAAGGCAGCAGTGCAGAAGATAAGAAACAAACAGGCAAGAGCAACCGGTTTCATTGGTATCCTCCCATTATGATTTGAAAACTTGATTTCAACTCAATTTCTGATTAAAATAATAAATTTGTAAGTTTGGTAAATCTGTCAAGCTTATTCAAAGATGAGCAGATGTATATATGGCAAAATCAAATTCATCAAAT
>JAWOHU010000222.1:0-3338 GCA_046485025.1 Cloacimonadaceae bacterium (SeqCode)
TAAAATTATCAGGTCATTGGTTGCCACCTGCACCACTGTATAGGCGGGATTGCCTTTGGTTAGATGACTCCAGACAAAGACCATGGCAGTACAGGGTGCAGCACCCAGAAGTATTGCTCCGGCTAAATAATCTTTGGCTAAATCGGGTGGAATTAGTGACTTGAAAATTACAAAAAAGAACAACCACGCTATCAGATACATACTGAAAGGTTTTATCAGCCAATTCGTCACCCAGGTAACATATAATCCCTTAGGATTTTTTCCCACATTTTTAATACTGGCAAAATCCACCTTCATCATCATCGGATAAATCATCAGCCAGATTAAGATAGCGATTGGAATAGACACTCTGGCATATTCGAATTTACCCAAAAAGTTGGGAATGCCGGGTAAAAATCTGCCAATCAAAATCCCTGCCACCATGCAGAGAATCACCCATAAAGTGAGGTATTTTTCAAAGAAACTGATGCCGGTTTGACTAGCTTTGCCTTGTGACATTAGCCACCTCTTTTTTAAAATCAGTTTTCTTGCTGCTCGAGAAGTTCCATAGCTCTGTCCAGAACCATATCAGCCGGAACTTTCTTAACCAGTTTGGCTATGTTGACAGCTTCTTTTATCTGCAGATCAATCAGCCCGGCTTTGTGCGCCTGGGGTATGTGATATTCAATACAGGCTATGCAGTTGCTGGCAATGGCAGCGCCAATTCTAACCAGTTCTTTTTCACGAGTTGTCAGTCTTTTCATTGATATATCCTCTGCTTACTTGTATTACATTTAGGTGTGAAACACCACTATCAGAAACATCTTAAACTGCTCTGTGGCATAAACGGCATGAGGTTTCTGAGCCGGCATCACAATGGATTCACCTTGTTTGAGCAGATACTTTTGACCTGCAATTGTGATTTCACCTTCTCCGTCCAAAGCCATTACCAGAGCATCGCCGCCGGATTCATGAGTGCTGATTTCCTCGCCTTTGTCAAAGGCAAACAGAGTCAGACTGACAGCCTGATTCTGAGCCAAAGTCTTGCTGACAATCTGTCCCTGCTGATATGAGACCAGGTCTTTCATGCTGAGAATGGTCTCTACATCGATATTCTTCAAGAATTTCTTATCCATTCTATTCTTATCCTGAATTGGCTTAGTTCTTTTTGTTGGTCTGTTTTTCTGCTTTGTTTGGCTGATTATCTTTGCGTTTTATACCCAGCTTTTTATCCACCAATCTGATGATTTCTTCTTTGGGATAGAATCCCTCGTGCCGAAAGAATTCTTTGCCATCTTTATCCAGAAACACCTGAGTCGGCATTACCCGCACGTTATATCTCATCCCCATTTCGCGCTGTTTATAGACATCATAAAACACCACTGAAATCGAGTCTCCATATTCCTTTAGGACAGCTTCCATCACGGGGCGCATCATTTTGCAGGGAATGCAGCTGTCAGCACCGAGTTCGATAAAAGTGACCAGTGGCTTGGGTTTTGCCTTGGCTGTCTTGCCTTTGGTTTGAGCAAACAAAGCAATGCTGAGCAACAGAAACATACTGAGCAGTAATATCCTGAAGCATATTTTCATACTATCCTCCGGAATCTAGTTTGGCAGTTTTGCCAGATACGCATCCAGCATCTTAGACAGCTCTTCTTTGGGATAAAATCCTTCGTGCCGGAAGAACTCCCTGCCATCAGCATCCAGGAAGACCTGAGTCGGCATCACTCTGATATTGTATCTGGGTCCAATCTCTCTGTCATCCATCAGGTCATAGAACTCGACCTTGACGATGCCTGCATAATCCCGCTCGATTTCTTTCATAATGGGCTGCATCATACGACAGGGGATACAGTTTACAGAACCGATTTCCAGGAAATATACCTGATATGATGACTTTTTCTCAGGCGCAGGTTCAGGCTGTTTAACTGGTTCTTTTTTAACTACTTGCTCAGGTTCAGAAGTTTGGGTCTCCTGCTTGGCACTTGCTTCAACTTTATCTTCTACTATGACAGAATCTGTTACTTCTGTCTGGATTAATTCAGTCGTTTCCAACTGCTCTGTTTTTCCCTTGCAGCCCCAAAGCATTATCAGTACTGCGAAGACAATCATGCATCTGATAAATTTCATATCACAATCCTTTTTCTGTTATCTTGTTCATCAGTATTTCAATCAGTCCCGGCTCAAAATCAAAAGTCCCTTCTTTTTTGACTCCCAGTTGAGTTACTATCACCTGATTGAAATTGGTGATGCCTTTCTTCTCAAACATCTTTTTCAGGCAGCCAACCTTACAACCGTCTATCAGTAAATCCTTTTTCCCGTCTTCCGATACTGTTCCTCCGCAGCCGCAATCGCCGGCGCCGATACAAGTGGAACATCCCATTTCATATTTTCCTGCGGTATGTAAAGCTTTGGTAAGTTCAAAGGAAATAACTCCCACATTGCTGGCTCCGGCACAGGCATAGACTTTGGTGGGTGCGCTGTTACTAACGCAATTACTCAGATCGGATCCGCAATCACAGGAACAGGAACATGCATTTTCTACCATGTTCAGACTCCTTTTTGAAGAATGGTTTTAATGTCATTAGCTGAGAGCAGTTTCCCTGCCGCAATCACCTTTTCATCAATGACCAGAGCCGGAGTCAGCATTACGCCATAGTCCATGATTTTGTTTAATTCAGCCACTTTTTCCACCTCTGCCTGCATGCCAAGTTCTGCCAGTGCAGCCTTGACGTTTTCTTCCAGTTTCTTGCATTTGGCACAACCCGTGCCCAATATCTTAATAACCATTTGTTACCTCCAGATTAGATATATTTCTTTAGAATTAAATACCAGCCTGCGACAAAAATCAGAATGCCGCAGATTATTCTTATAATTTTTGTTCCCTTGGATTTGGAAGTCCAGTGCAGATAGCTTTGCACCGCTCCGGCAAAGGTTCCGGCTAAAATTATCACCAGGCAGTGACCAATAATGTAGGCAGCCACCAAAGCTAAAGCAAAGATGAATTGCGTTCCTGCCGAGGTGAAGACGATGCCCAAAATCGGCGCCATAAAAGCAAAAGAACAAGGTCCCAATGCTATACCAAGCAGGAAACCAAGTGTGAGAGCCGCCCAGACGCCCTTGCCGGACTTTTTATTCATATTGTGATTCAGAAAAGTCGGCATTTTAATAATATCAGCAATTAAAAACGCCATGATGATAAAAATCACACCCACAGCAGGTTCCACCCAGCTTCCAATATCACCCATCAACCTGCCCAGGAGTCCTGTGACAAGACCAATCAGTGCCATCATCAATAGAATTCCTAAAGTAAAGAAGATGGACAGTTTGAACGCCTTTTTTGTGTTCATATCTTTCTG
>JAWOHU010000230.1:0-4040 GCA_046485025.1 Cloacimonadaceae bacterium (SeqCode)
GGAACAGGAGCGTTTGTTTTTTGAGCTGGTTGTTACGAAACTGTTTGAGATTATTTTCTGCGATTTGCTTCATCTGGTTCAAACGGAAAAGCAAAAAGCCTGATAAATCCAAACCCCAAAAAAGGGGCAGGGGATGACTCTTGCCCCTGTTTTTAAATAGATTAAGACAGCTTATGATAAAATTACTTGCTTGAAATTGTAAGCTGGATTTTAAGGAATACAATATGAAAAACAGATGGATAAACCGGACGGATGGATAATGCTGAATGAACTGCTGAAAGACAGAAAACTGGTTCTGGCATCGGCTTCACCCCGGCGCAGGGAGATATTTCAGATGCTGGGGTTAAACCCGCTGATTATACCTGCCGATATTCACGAACCGCTGGACGAAAGACCGCCCCGCCTGATTGTCAAAAGCCATGCTTTGCACAAGGCGGAAACCGTGAGGAAACATTTTAACGCTGAAACTGTGATTGTGGCTGCCGACACTTTGGTTCAGGTTGACGGTCTGATTCTGGGTAAACCGCAGTCATTAAATGAAGCTGAAAGCTTTCTCAGTCTACTTTCCGGCAAGTCACATCAGGTCTATACCGGAATCTGCATTTTGTACAAAAACAGGAGGCTGACCGAGTTCGCCAAAAGCAGAGTTACTTTCAAACAGCTCACAGCGAATGAAATCAGCTCTTACATCAAGACTAAAGAACCGCTGGACAAAGCCGGCGCTTACGGCATCCAGGGCTATGGCAGCCAGTTCATCACCGGCATTAGCGGTTGTTACTTCAACGTGATGGGCTTTCCTGTGAACCTGTTCTACACAATGCTTCAGAGCATAATTGAGGACTGATAGATGAACAAACTTTTTATCAATGCACATTTTCACACGATGAACAAGGAAGGCGATATTGCCAAAGCGCTGCTGGTCAAGGACGGATTAATCTCGGAAGTTATCAGAGGCGCTCTTCCCCACTTGGGAGACATTGAAATCATTGATCTGCAGGGATGCCACGTCTTTCCGGGCTTCATCGATACGCACACGCACAGCTTTGAAGGCGGTCTCTATTCCCAAAGTCTGGATTTATCCCAAGCTACAACCCTGAAACAAGTCCTGGAAATGATTGACGCCTATTACAGCAAAGGAAAAACTGAAAAAACGGAACAACTGGACGCCTTCCGTTTTGACGAGAATAAAACCGACGCCGGACGCTTTCCTTATGTGTCAGAACTGGACAAAGTCTGTCCCGATATTCCGCTGGTTCTGAGACGGATTGACGGGCACTCCAGCGTGGTCAACAACGCTGCCTGGAAAAAGTTCTACAATTCTAATCAGGCTAAACTTTCAGCTGATTTACTTCCCCTAAACTTCAGTCCTGATTTTATACTGAGAGGAGGTCTGAATGACCAATTGGTGCACTGGTTTCACGCCAATAGTCCGCAGCAGGTTATTCTGAAAGCATATCAAAATGCGTCACGGATTGCGCTTGCCAATGGGATTACGACGGTGCACTCGATGGTCGGGGATTCGCAGCAGAGCATTATGCACTATGAATGGCTGCGCGATAATCTGGATAAATTTGAGGTCGGCTACATCCTCTATCCTCAGAGTTTCAATCTCAAAGCTGCTCTGGACGCAGGAGCAACCAGGATTGGCGGCTGTATTCTGGCGGATGGTGCGCTCGGTTCCTACACAGCAGCACTCAGACAACCCTATCAGAATAAATCAGATACAACGGGACAGCTGTATCAGACAGATGAGTTCTGGAAAGGCTTCATTAATCAGGCGTCGGAACATAATCTTCAAGTTGCGGTGCATTGCATTGGAGACAAAGCCATCCGGCAAATCAATGACGTCTATCTTTCCCTTTCAAGAAAAGGAAATAGGGATTTGAGACATCAGCTTATCCACTGCGAACTGACTCCGGATGACCTGCTTGACGAAATCGTGCAGAGCGGTGCCATTCCTGTTATGCAGCCTGCGTTTGACCTTTACTGGGGCGCAGAGGACGGATTCTATCAAAAGGTTTTAGGCACGGATAGAAAAAATCAGATGAATCGCTTCAGGACTTTTTTCCAAAGAGGCGTTCCCATCACCGGCGGGTCAGACTGGTATATCACAGAACTGGACGCACTTCAGGGCATCAGAGCAGCGGTCAGTCATCATAATCCTGAGGAAAGAATCAGTCCTTTTGAAGCAGTCAAAATGTATACTGTCAACGCTGCTTTCCTGTCTCACGATGAAAACCGGTTGGGCAGACTGGAGACTGGATTTGAAGCAGATTTCGTCTGTCTGGAGGATGACATTCTTGATGTAGTAAAGCTGGATAGAGCCAGCGTCAGAGCCACCTATAAGCAAGGCAGAGAGGTGTTTTCCAGATGAGCGTTTTTCATAAATACACGGACAGTGACATTCTTGCTATCGCCGGGACAGAGCACAGGCATCATCCCCAAGCCAATCTGATTGATTATTACAAGCTGTTTTTCCAGTCTTACTTCGGTCAGGGACACTTCATCGGCAGCGAATCCGAAGCCAAGCGTCATCTGGAAACCGAACTGCAAAAAATGCAGGGCTCATATCTGCCTTTAATACAGGATATCAGCAAAGGGAATGGTCTCTACAGAGTGAGCTTGGATGCGATAAAAAACAATCTGATTACAGAGGATGAACTGCTGCTGCTCTATCTTAACAGTATCTTCATCCACTCTGATTGGAAACAGTGGCCGCAAATCTGGCATAAGACAAGCGCTTTATTGATCAAAAAGTATCCGGAACTGGGGGTTGAAGCAGACCTTCAGCAGTGTTCCGAAGTGATAAAAAACAGGGTGATTATGAGCCATTCGGAATGTTTTAGATTGACATACAGTCCGCATTACCGTGTTATGCAGCTGACGGAATCAGATTTGACGAAATACGCTGAATTGAGGAAATATCTATGAATCAAGTGAGAGTGCGCTTTGCTCCTAGTCCGACCGGATTTTTGCATATCGGAGGACTGCGGACTGCCCTCTATGACTATCTGTATGCCAGAAATCAGGGCGGCAACCTCATCCTCAGAATCGAGGATACTGACCAGAACCGGAAGGTGGAAGGCGCTGTGGAGAGCCTGATAGAGTCATTTCACAAACTGGGAATTGATTTTGACGAAGGACCTCTGATTGGCGGAGAATATGGTCCCTATGTCCAGTCCCAACGGCTGGAGAAATACCATAAACAGGCTCAGGAACTGATTGAAAAAGGCTTTGCCTATCCCTGTTTCTGTTCATCCGAAACTCTCGACCAAATGAGAAAAGAACTGCAGGAGCAGAAGCTTTTCCCCAAATACGACAGGCGCTGTCTGCAGCTTTCCAAAGACGAAATCCAAGGCCGCATTGAAGCCAGAGAACCCTATGTCCTGCGTCTGAAAATGCCTGATGAGAGGACCTTTGTCATAGACGATGAAATCCGCGGCAGAGTGGAGATTGACACCTTCCAGCTGGATGACCAGGTGATTATCAAATCGGATGGATTTCCGACCTATCATCTGGCAGCGGTGGTGGACGACCATCTGATGGAGATTTCACACGTAATCAGAGGTGAGGAATGGCTGTCCAGCACGCCCAAACACATCTTTCTGTATGAATGTTTCGGCTGGTCTGCGCCAAAATGGGTGCATCTGCCTTTAATTCTTAATCCGGACCGCAGCAAGCTCAGCAAAAGAATGAATGATGTCTCGGTGGAAAGCTATCTGGAGCGCGGTTATCTGAAGGAAGCTTTGCTCAATTTTGTTGGCTTACTGGGTTGGCACGGAGCCGATGACAGAGAGCTTTACAATTTGGATGAGCTGTGCCGTGAATTCTCTCTGGACAGAGTCACAAAATCAGGTGCAGTGTTTGACCTTACCAAACTGGACTGGATGAACGGGCACTACATCAGGAGCATTCCGCTGGATTACATTGCAGATAAATGCGAACCTTATTTCGAACAGGCAGGGATTGACATTTCTGATCATGATAAATACTTGAGAGTGATTAATACCGCCCGCAGCTACATCAATGTTCTGCCGGAG
>JAWOHU010000236.1:0-8323 GCA_046485025.1 Cloacimonadaceae bacterium (SeqCode)
CAGGTTATCTGGTCACTTTTGGCATCGTGCCTGATTATCCTGCCACAGGTTATGGTTATATTGAAGCAGGAGCCAGGCAGGCTGAGGGAATTTTTGAGGTCACAAGATTCAAGGAAAAACCGGATTTACAGACCGCCGAAGCCTTTCTGCAGCAGGGAAATTACTTCTGGAACAGCGGGATGTTTTATTGGAAATATGATGTTATCTGCAGTGCTTTTGCACAGTATCTGTCTGAGCTGAACAGCCTTTTGGATGAGATCAGACAGGTCTGGAAGCAGCAAAGTATGAAGGCAGATATTTCTGAGATATATCAGAAAATGCCCAGAATTCCGATTGACGTCGGGATTATGGAAAGAGCTGCTAAAAGGGTAGTTATCCCGGTTGACTACGGCTGGAGCGATGTGGGCAGTTGGAAAGCTTTGGCAGCCATTTCACCTAATGATGAAAATGGAAACCATTTGCCGCAAAAGAATTTTGCGCTTGACGCCAAAGGCAATTATATTATTGCTGACAAGTTTGTGAGTCTGATCGGAGTGGAAAATCTGGTCGTCATCGAGACGGAAGACGCTATTTTAGTCACCAGCAAAGACCGCAGCGAAGATGTCAAAAAAGTGGTGGACAGTCTGGCTGCGGCTAAACAAGATAATTTATTATAAGGAAATAGAGTAGTTATGAAAAAATGGTTCTTAATGGTTTTGGTGCTGCTGCCCTTGGTTCTGGCAGCGGTTGTTTCAGTTGATGTGCAGATTCCGCAGTGGAATCTCACTGACAAAGGTCAGGACGGACTTCTGCCCCTGATCATGGAGCCGGGCAATCCTGCTCTGCCTTTCTACCCTGTCAAAGTTCTGCTGCCCATGGGCGAGAAAATCAGTGAAGTCAGAGTTGCTTTGGACAGTGCAAAATCAGTCCGCAACAGCGTTTACCTTGATTTTGTCAGAACTCCGCAGCCTATCTCACAACCTGCTCCTGATTTAACTCAGAAAAACCTGGCAGTCTGGAATGCCGATGCTTTCTATCCTGCTCAGGATTATGCCTTAATGGGCACGCAGCAGTGGAAAGGATACACCCTGGCGGTGATTAATGTCTATCCCTGGCAATACAATCCCGTGACCAAGCAACTGACCTCTGCCGGCAATGCTGTGATTGAGATAATCACTAGTCCTGACAGCGAATTGCGTTTTGAACAGGACAAGATGCTGATTGTGAGTGACAAGATGCGCCGGATGCTTGAAAAGACAGTGGTGAATCCTGAACTGATGAGCAGTTACACAAAAACCTATAACCACACTCCAATGTTCCGTGACCTCAATCCCAACGACCCCAAAAAGATGATTATTGTCACTTCTCAGAATAAAATTACCTGGTTCAATCAATATATGTTGTGGAAAAGCGGTCAGAGCATTCCGACCGGCATTTTCGCCATTGAAGATATCCTCAGCACCTACACCGGCACAGATAATCCTGCCAAGCTGCGCAGCTTTATCCACGACGCTTTTCTGACCTGGGGCGGAAGCGCAACTCCTTTGGAATATGTGATTCTGGCTGGCGACGATGAAATAATTCCCGTCCGCGGTTTGGTTGGTCAGGTGGGTGACACCTATGACAGCTGGATGCCCAGTGATTTGTATTATGCAGGACTTGATGGTGACTGGAATGCTGACGGGGACAACCTTTGGGGCGAATATCCGATTGACAATCCGGATCTCGTGCCGGAAGTTTATGTAGGCAGATTTCCTGCCGAAACACAGGCTGAGTTTGACAACATAATGAACAAGACCATGCACTATGTCAATAACGTCACGTTCAGCAACAACATAGCTTTTATGTTTGGCGAAAACCTGAACTGGAATCCCGTCACCTGGGGCGGAGATTACAAAGACGACGTGGCGCAGTATATCCCTGCCGGATACCACGTTGAGACTTTCTATCAGAGAGACGGAAACTACTCTCCTCAAATCGTGATCAATGCCATCAACAGCGGTGCCGGCATCATGAACCACATGGGTCACGCCAATGAGACCTTCCTGATGGGACAGAGCAACGGCACCGTGGAAGCGCTCTACAACACGGAATACGGCTTCCTCTACTCGCAGGGATGCTATCCCGCCGCTTTTGACCAACGCACCAGCGGTGACGGAGAAAGCATTGGTGAGCATCTGGTCACTGCCTCAGGCGCGCTTTATGCCTTTATCGGCAACACCAGATACGGCTGGTATATGCCCGGCAGCATTAACGGACCCAGCCAATATTTTGACAGACAATTCTTTAACGGTATGTTCCAGCAGGGAATGTTTGATATCGGTTCGGCAATGGAATATTCACTGCTGCAGAATCTGAATAATGCGATGCAGTCGTCAGTTATGCTCTGGTGCTATTATGAAACCATCCTGTTCGGCGACCCTTCCACAGAAGTCAAACTGCCCAATCCCGACCTCTCTTATCTGAACCTGGAAGACTATTATTTTGACGATGTGGAGGGCGATGACGACGGCAACCTCAATCCCGGCGAAGCAATCCGCCTTTACACCAGAGTGAAAAACCTGGAAGGCTGGAATACTGCTTATAATGTTACTGTCACGCTGGAAAATGTTCCTGCCGGAGTGATTTTGACCAATAACAGCATCTCCGTTCCGCAACTTGCTTCAGGAGCCTATATGGACTCCACGCTTTACATCAGACTGGAACTGCCGTCCGATATGGCTTTCGGGACTTACAATTTTACCATCAAGTTGGCTGCCTATGATGCCATCACCAATCTGCCTGTCTGCGAGCGCAGTTTTCCTGCTTCAATGGATATCACGCTGCTGGACAGTCACTTCCCGTGGGATTGGTTCTATGCCGGAAAGTCTGCTCCGGTGGTGGGGGATTTGCAGTTTAATGATGAAAACCAGATTCTTTTTGTCGATGTCAACGGCGACGGGCACTTCATCAATACAGTGGGACAGAAAATCGGCGGCTTTGAATTTAATACTGAAGAAAACATCAACCGCAGCTTTGCTGTCGGAGTGCATGAGCTAATCAATACTCCCATGCACACTTACGCTTTCACCAGCAGAACGGGAAAAATCTATGCCATCGCGCACAAAGACACAACTACCATCAATTATATAAACTATGACACGGGCAGCACTTTGCTCTTTACGCCTGTGATTGTGGATTTGGACAACAATGGTCTGAGCGAAGTTATTGCCGCTGCGCACAACAGGAATATCTATGCTTTGAATTATGACAATCAGTTGCTGAGTGGCTTTCCGGTCGAATTGACGGCTGCTTTTGGTTCTGAACTGGCAGTTGCCGACCTCGATAACAACGGCACCATGGAAATCATTGCCGGCACAGTGGATGGCAAGCTCTGGGTAATTGAACATAACGGCACTGTCAAAACCGGCTTTCCTGTTCAGCTGAATGGAATCGTTACGGGTTCTCCCATCGTTCTGGACAACAACAAAATCGTGATAGGCACCAGGAATAATCTCTACGTTGTGTCTGCTGAGGGGACGATTCTGACTCAGAGACAAATCGTTGGTGACATTATCGGCGGTGCCATAGCAGTTGATATTGAGCGAAATGGTGAACTGGATATCGTTTTTGTAGCTACCAATGGCATGCTCTATGCCTGCAGGCAGGACGGCAGCGACATCAACGGCTTTCCTGTGAATACGGGAACCTTTGTCAGTTGTCCTCCTCTGGCGGCTGATATTGATGGCGACCTGCAGTATGAAATCATCGTGCAGAACCATCTGAACAGCGTCTATATCTACAATCACGACGGGTCAATGCTTACCGGATTCCCGTTTAATATGAATTTCAATGGCAGCACACCCGCCACTCTGACTGATTTTGACGAAGACGGCAACTATGACCTGATTTCAGGATATTCCAACGGCGTTCTGGTCATCAAACTGCGCAGAGCTCTGGGCACTATGAATGCCTGGACTGTCTATCGCGGCAGTCTGAGCCGTCAAGCCAGCTTTGCTGCCACAGACTTTGTCTCCAATCAGGATGAAACTGCAGTCAGCACAATCCTGCTGTCTGCCAATTATCCTAATCCTTTCAATCCGGAAACGACCATCAGCTTTACCCTGCCCAAAGCTGAGCAGAACGTCAATCTGATAATTTACAACAGTAAGGGACAGAAAGTCAGGACCCTGTTAAGGGGCAGTTCGGATAAGGGTGAGACCAGGCTTGTTTGGAACGGTAAGGATGATAACGGCAGAGCAGTCGGCAGCGGAATTTATTTCTACCGCTTAAATGTAGCAGGAGAAAGCCAATCCCGCAAGATGCTGTTGTTAAAATAAGACAACGTGGCTGAATTATTACTCACAGATAATTTACAGACAGAGGTGTAACTGTATGGATACCAAAAAATTTTATTATCTCTATTATAAAGTCAGGGATGAGGATAAAGAAACCATCCTCAAAGAAGCTGACCTCACAGAAGAGGAATTTGCTCAGTTTGAAACAGAACTGGCGGAAGAAGTTAAGCTCATTAAGTCTGAACGCTCCAACCTTCCTGCCATCGGAGCAGATTTTGTCCGTTATACGAGATACATCTATGAACCCGCTCCTGATACTGCCAAAGGCATTCAGCGTCCGGATGCTGTCAGCCCCGTTTGTGGCGAAATTATTCAGCTGCCTGCCGTCGGAGTGATTGACAAACCTTCCATGCCTCTGTACAAAGCTATTGAGCAGCGCCGCAGTCTGCGCTCCTATGCAGATAAATCCTTATCCCAACAGGAGTTGTCATTTCTGCTCTGGGCTACTCAGTGGGTGCGTGATTTCCGCTCCAATGAGAAAGCGGAAGTTGCCTTTCGCAATGTCCCTTCCGCCGGTGCCAGGCATCCTTTTGAGACCTATCTGCTGATTAATAAGGTGGATGGCATCCATCCCGGCATTTACTATTACCATCCCATCAAGCATGGCCTGGTGCAGGTTAAGGAAGGCTCTGAGTGGGCGGATACCGTCTGCACGGGAGCTTTTGAGCAGGAGATGGTCAAAACAGGCGCTGTTACCTTCATTTGGGTCGCCATACCCTATCGCACCACCTGGCGCTACAGCCAGAGGGGCTATCGCTATCTCTATCTGGATGCAGGGCACGTCGGACAAAATCTGCACCTGGCTGCTGAAGCTATAGATACCGGCACCTGCATGATTGGCGCTTTCTATGATGAAGGAATGAATGAAATCCTTGATCTGGACGGCACCAACGCCTTCGTCATCTATATGGCGAGCCTGGGCAAAAAGCATCCTGCCCAATAACTGATTCAGAAATATTTATCAGCATATGCGGCAGTTAGTTGAATAAACTGACTGCCGCTGTTGTAGTATTACATCATTTTTGCCTCAAAAAACACTCAATTTATCTTGCTTTTTTCTCACAACCTAATTCTTATAATACAGTATAACAATCAGTTAGAACATATGACCGGTATGGAACAAGTATTGCGTTAAATTATCTCGATCCTATGAATGTATCCTCACAATATGCAATAAGGAGGAGGAGTAATGAACAGATATAATTTGACCTTAATGTTTTGCCTG
The DNA here is from genome assembly GCA_046485025.1 of Cloacimonadaceae bacterium (SeqCode). GTDB lineage: Bacteria > Cloacimonadota > Cloacimonadia > Cloacimonadales > Cloacimonadaceae > UBA5614. The sequence goes on from JAWOHU010000236.1 coordinate 5,542, forward strand.
CTGCTGCTGACTTTCAGTCTCAGCGCTATAGATATTACTGTCGGTGCGGGGGACGAGCAGAACAGGATACCCTTAAATTTCAATTACAGATTCAGTCTGTATGAGACATTGTATTATCCGTCTGAACTCACCCAGGCAGGCAGGATTACAGCCATTTCCTACTACAATAATTTTCCGGATTATCCCAACACCAGTCAGCATGTCCAGTTCTGGATGGGGATGACGACTCAGAGTGATTTGTCAGCCGGCTGGATTACTTCAACAGAAATGATCATGGTGTTCAATGGGCATGTCATTTTTCCCAATGGCGAGAATATCATCACCATAACTCTGAATGAACCTTTTCAGTACACGGGAAACAACCTTGTCATCCTGTCCAGAATCCCGTCGGTAAGCCCCTGGACTGCTAATCCGCTCAATTTTTATTGTCAGACAGTTGGCACCAACCGCTCTCGTGAATTTTATTCCGACAGCATCAATCCAGACCCTGCAGTACCGCCTCTGAACGGAACCAATCTAACCATCTCAGGACAGTTTCCCAAAACCACTTTCCACTTTCTGGACACGCAGCTCATTAATGACCTGGCTGCTGTCTCCCTGACCGGAAATACAATTCTGGAAAGAGGAAAACCCTATCTCTATGAGGTGGAGATAGCCAATGCCGGCTTTGACCACCATTCTATTTATTCAGTGGAACTGCGCAAGCAGGATGATACCCTTCTGGCTGTGGCAGACGGGGTTTTTGTGCCTTCCGGAGAAGCAGTTCAGATTCCTATAAACTGGACTCCAGATTTTGAGGGCTATGCTTCCATCTATGCCAAAGTGAATTTCAGCCTTGACCAAAACAGCTTTAATGACGTATCTCCCTTATTTGACATTCAGGTTTATCCGCCGGCAGACACGATTTTAGTGCCACCCACAAATTTCACCTACAGGATTCCGATGGATTTTTACTGGCGCACGAGTCTGTTCCAGATGATTTTCACTCCTGATATTTCTGACGCCATGCGTCTGCATCCTGACAGGGTTATCAGTGATATCCAGTTCTATAATAATTTCCAGACCAATCTGCCTGATAAGGAAACCAAAATCTGGCTGGGCACCACCACCCTGACCGATCTGAGCAATGGCTGGATCCCTTCTTCAGAACTGACTCTGGTTTATGACGGTTTGGTTGATTATCCTGCCGGCGAAAACGTCATCAACATCAGCCTCCAGAATCCCTATCTCTATGCAGGCAACAATCTTGTGATGCTGGTGATGCGTCCTTTTGACTCCTCACAGTTTACCAGCCCGCTGGAATATTTCTACTGCTACGAAGGCAGCGAATTCACTTCCAGAGTGCTGATGAGCGACTATATGAGTTTTGATACCAACGCTTTACCCACACCGGGTTACTCTTTGATAAACAAATATCCCAAGACCACTTTCAGTTATGCTTATGACAGTCTGGGCTCGCTTTCCGGAAAGGTTTGCAACGCTCAGGACATTCCGATTTCAGGTGCCACAGTGCAGTTAAGTCTGTCCGGCGCCACTGTTTTAACCTCTGATACCGGCGCTTTTCATTTTCCCTGGCTGCAGCCCGGCTCTTATCAACTCACAGTTTCTGCAGACGGCTACCTGAGCCAGACAATAGATGTCTTAGTTACTGCAGGACAATACGTTTACCTGGAAATCAGATTGCTGACTGCCAGTGACCTTATCCTCGTCACAGGCAGAATTGTGGATAATGATAATCCTGCGCTCGGAATTGAGGATGCCATGATTGAACTGACCTCCGGCGCTTATGACATAGTGGTTTCAGACCCCGACGGCTATTTTTCCATCAGCGGATTGACGGCAAATCAGACTTATGGCATCTGTGTCAGACATCCGAATTACTGCAATTGCAACATGACTTTCACTACAGGCGCTCAGAATACAAATCTGGGCGACATCCTAATGATTCCTTATGTCGGAATCGACCCTAACGTCGAAACTATGTATGTAACCGCCCTGTACGGCTGTTACCCTAACCCCGTCAGAAATCAAACAACAATCAGTTATGAAGTAAAAGATCCGGTCCGGACCTCCATTGAAATCTATAATATCAAGGGTCAGAAAGTTACCATCCTGACTGACAATCTCCTCAAGTCAGGCAGACATTCATTGGTCTGGAATGGTTCTGACAGCAATGGCAAAGCCGTCTCCAACGGTGTTTACTATTATAAGATGACCGCCGGAAGATTTACTTCGACCCGCAAAATGATCCTTTTGAAGTAACGACACACGACTCATAGGATCCTCCTTAGGCTCGCTCCTGGCGAGTGTGCATCAAGAGGTCAATGGTTTTTCCTGCCGTTGACCTCGCTTTTTTAAAACCCGCCCCAAATATCTCATTGACAATTTTTCCACATCTGCAACTTGTATAATTGTTTGGAACGGATTTGACATTATAATTTGTATCTGCTTATTTTTATGAGAGGGATTATTATGAAAACTGCCTTTTTAGCCATCCTGCTTGGCTCCTGCTTGTTTTTAATGTACGGAACGCTAAGTGCCCAGATTCAGAACAATTACGCCTTCACACAAAGCTCTGCGCCCTGGGAACCAATCTGGGGTAATTATGCCACTGACGCCATGACGGATGAGGGTCTGACTTCTGCTTTTGAGATCGGATTCACCTTTCCCTATGGCAGTTACAACTACACCCAGGTGAAAATCTCCTCCAACGGCTGGGTCAATCTGGGTGCCAATCTGACCTTGCCATATTATGGTAACGACTTGTCCTACTTGAATATAA
>JAWOHU010000032.1:0-12214 GCA_046485025.1 Cloacimonadaceae bacterium (SeqCode)
TTTGACAGGGAAGTAATTCCTGAACGCCGTATGCATGCCAAGGGTTCCGGAGCGTTTGGAACTTTTACAGTCACGCATGACATCAGCAAATACACCAAAGCTAAAGTCTTCTCCAAAATCGGCAAGAAGACAGATATTTTTGCCCGCTTTTCGACAGTGGCGGGAGAGCGCGGCGCAGCAGATGCGGAAAGAGACATCCGCGGTTTTGCAGTTAAATTTTACACCGAAGAAGGCAACTGGGATCTGGTCGGCAACAACACTCCTGTATTTTTTATGAGAGATCCGCTCAAGTTTGCGGATTTGAATCATGCCATTAAACGCGATCCCAAAACCAATATGCGCAGTCCTAAAAATAACTGGGATTTCTGGAGCAGCCTGCCGGAAGCAATTCACCAGGTCACCATCACTATGAGCGACAGAGGGATTCCGCTTTCCTACAGACATATGCATGGGTTTGGCTGCCATACTTTTGCTATGTATAATGCCAAAAATCAGAAAGTGTGGGTCAAATTTCACTGGGTTTGCCAGCAAGGCATCAAAAACCTGACCGACGCGGAAGCTGAAGCCATCGTAGCCAAAGACAGGGAAAGCCATCAGAGAGACCTCTTTGAAAGTATTGAGAAAAAGCAATATCCGCGCTGGGAAATGTCGATCCAGGTGATGACAGAAAAACAGGCTGAAAAGTCACCCTTTAACCCTTTTGACATCACCAAGGTGTGGCCGCATAAAGAGTATCCGCTCAAAAAAGTGGGTATTATGGAACTCAACCGCAATCCCGAAAACTATTTCCAGGATGTGGAACAGGCAGCTTTCACGCCAGCCAATATTGTGCCGGGCATAGGATTTTCACCAGACCGGCTGCTGCAGGCAAGACTGTTTTCCTATGGCGATGCCCAACGTTACCGCCTGGGAGTCAATCATCACCAGATTCCTGTGAACCAACCCAAAAATGCCGCTCACAGCTATCACAGAGACGGAGCTATGAGAGTCGACGGCAACCAGGGCAGCCTGCTGCACTACAATCCTAACAGCTATGGCGAATGGGATGAGCAGCCTGAATTCAAAGAACCCCCCATGACGATTGAAAGCCCTGCCGACCATTGGGACCATCATGAGGACACGGATTATTACTCTCAGCCGAGAGCGCTCTTCCACCTGATGTCCAAAGCGCAGCAGAAGGTCCTGTTTGAAAACATGGCCCGCAATATGGGTGACGCTCCCAAACTGATTAAAATCAGGCAAATTTCTAATTGCTACAAAGTGGACCCTGAATACGGAAAAGGGGTCGCCAAAGCGCTCGGCATTCCCATGAGTGAGGTCAAGCTAAAATAGGTTCTGTTTATAAAGAAGCCCGGTAATCCGGGCTTCTTCTATTATAGAGTTAAGATTCCTGCTTGCGCAGGAATGACAATTTAGAAGTGTGTTGAACTAATGTGTGTCATTCCCGGCCTGATCGGGAATCTAAAGATTCCTGCTGCAGTTTATCCTGACGCAGGAAGGGCAGATTATTCTTGATTATACCATTTTACATTGCGGACCGCATACATGGCAACGCCAAGCATAGCAAACAAACTGATGCTGCCGACCAGCAGAGCGATGTCTTCCAACTGGAGCAGGATATAAAGAAAGACATAGAGGGCAGTCAGCATGCCGCCTGTCTGCACAGCGAATTTGCGGGTGCGCAGAATAGTATAGCAATATAGAGTGATTTGCAGAATGACACCGGCTGCAGCAATCAGATAGGACCAGCCAAAACCGAGATGCTCAGAAAGTGAAAGCAGCAGCAGATAAAAGATGATCAAAGAGCAACCCACCATCAGATACTGGATAGGGTGGATGCGTTGCCGGGAAGTGATTTCAGCAAAGTAGAAGGTCATAAAAGTGAGCAGCAGGAAAAGGATGGAGTATTTGAGAGTGCGGGTGCTCTGCTGATAGGAGTTGACCGTCATCAGAAAACTGACGCCCAGGACTGAATAGTGCAGGTTGAGTTCTTTGCTGGTCCAGTATGCTTTATTGCCTGTATTAAGATAACTCGTCTGCCATCGGCTGGTGAATCCTTGTGAGGTTACTTCTCTGCTGTCAGGCAAAATGTCGCCGTTAAAACTGGGTGAGGGCCAATCTCCGGATAGATTGATAGTTTCTTTTAGGGCTGAAGCCAGAAAACTTAATTGTTGGGTTCCGGTCAGAGTCAGATTGAGCGAGATCTTTGTTGGTTCCTGAGGTTGAATGGGGATTTTGGCTTCATACTTGAAAAAGAGTTCATTATTATCACTGTGATACTTGTATTTCAAGCGTCTTTGGTTTTCTGAAGATTCGATATCAGGTTGGTAGATTTGTGACAGCTTTAAAACATTGTATGATTGCCTGAAGATGAGAGGCTGGCCATTAATTATACCGGTCAGTTCTTTCAGGCCTCTGTTATCTTTTACGTCAAAGATAAGCAGGGCATTTTTCCAGTCTGGAACAACCTCTTGAGGTAGAACGTCAGCATCTATTGACATCGGTATTGAACATCCAAGACTGATATTTGCTTTATAACCGGGCACTTCAAAGAAGCTGCGGCGGTGCGTGGTTGATTCCACGCTGCCGGTGATGTTTAATGAATCAGGAGTCAGATACAGGTAACGGGTGACAGTTTTCAGCCGCTTGGTACTGTCTCGATCAGTTAGTTCTTCAGCTTCATAATAGGGCACGCTGATAAAAGGGCCGCTGATGAGCTGTTCTGCGCCCCACTTGGAAGCGATTTCTTCCATAACTGAATCGCTTCGGTTGTGACGTTCATTGACCAAAGTGACGATCCAGAAGACCGGGATCATCAGAACCAGAATGAGAAAGCCGATAAGAATCAGCTTCCAGAAAGAGGATGTAGTTTTGGGGATGTAAGAGGGTCTTTCGGGTGTGTCGGGCATAAAGCAACTCCTTGGCAGTAATAGTGGTAAAAAGATAAAAAAACAAGTTTCAGACAGTCTTTGGGAACAGGCTTCCTTGCCGACAGGACATCACTAACCTGATACAGATATTTCTGTCAAGAGAAACGCTGTCGGTCGTCTTTTCAATCCCGGTGTCACGTGTCCTGCAGCCGTCTGGATCCTCCTGCTTAGGCACAGGTGCTAAGGGAGAGGCTAAGCGGAGGCTGGCAGGAATGAGTTAAGAAAGAACAGAGCATCGGGACAAACCGTTTGTCTACTTGTCCTTCCTGCCGATCTCCACAGTGCCCTTGAAGGTGAATGGTTTGCTGATACTGGTGCCAAAACCTTCCGCTATAAGGGTGCCGTTGACCCTGTAATCCAGATCTTTTTTCATAACCGCCCTGGAGGCAAGCAGTATAGTATTGAAATTATTCAGAGTGAAGACGAGCCGACCTTCAGCTTGGAAGATTTTTTCAGTAAACTCAATGGGCTTTGCCAGTTTGCCGGTGCCGGCTAATACGTCATTGATGAGCACCTGAGCCGGAAAATCCTTGAAAGTGAAGCTGAGACCATAGGCATTCAGCATGATGAATTTAATAGTGAGTTCTGTTTCCTTTATTCCGACATCTGTTATGGTGGTGTTCATAACTTTGAAGATATCCGCCTGAATGGATGAGGACGGTTTAGAAGGATTCTGCACCACGACCCTGCGTTTTTTGTCGGCGATAACAGTAGGGATTTCAATATCGGAAGGAATTGATGGCAGCATCTGTTCCAGGATTTCCGTAAAGTTGATGCTTTGTCTTTGCTGAATTTTTATGCGTTTTGAGATTCCATAGACATTGGCAAGAGCATTGGCTTTGACCAAAAACTCTACTTTGGGGGCGGAATAACTGAGGAGTTTGGTGACCTTGCGGGTTTCCATAATGATTTCAAAGTAGACAGTGTCCGATGAGTTTTTCTGGATTCTCAAAGGCTGGGTCATTACAACATTGCCCAGTTTGACGGAAGTAGTGTCTGTGATGTCCACATTCAGGGTTTTCACTGTGATGCCATACCGGTTGGGATTTTTAATAACGATTGATAAATCCACTCTGGTGTAATCAGGATTTATATCTTTGAGTTCCACTTTATTCAGGCGCTCAAAGACAGGTTCTTTAAACAACGAGCAGGAACAGAGCAGAACTGATATCAGAAGCAGCAAAAGAAGCAGTTTTTGCATCTAATCTCCAGATAATTTATAGCTTAATGTGTATAGACTTAAATATGATGAATAGATATTTTATTGCCATACAGTTGTCAAGTCAGAAATATTGCTTGACCGGAATTGAACTGCAGATTATGCAAGCACTAATGATGCGAAAGAGGTTGGTATGAAGCAGGACGCCACAATACTTATCGTCGATGATGATAAATCTTCCATCAAGCTGATCACCAAAATGCTGAACAAAAATGGCTATGCCATAGATTCCTGCCTGACTGGTGAAGAGGCTCTGGAAAAAGTCAAAAGAATAGAATATGATCTTGTCCTTCTGGATGTGAAATTAGGCAAAGGCATAGACGGTTATGAGGTCTGCCGCAGGATTCTGCATATCAAAAATGATCTGCCCATTATCCTGGTGACTGCTCATCATGATGACGATTCCATCAACAAGGGATTTCTGATTGGATCCAGTGACTACATCAAGAAACCGATCTCCCAGCTTGAGTTGCTGGCCAGAGTTAATAAAACCATAAATTTCAAACGCTCAGAGCGCCGGAATCTGCAGCTAATCTATGACCTTTCCAAAAATATCGAGACCGCTGCCAGTATTCAGGAGGCTATGCTGCCCAAATGGATCTACCTGGATAGAAACATGATTTTCTCTTCTCATTATGAACCCTATGAGGCAGTGGGAGGAGATCTGTTTGATAGAATCAAAATCTCGGATGATTTGTATGTGGTCTATATGGGCGATATTTCCGGACACGGAGTTCAGGCCGCTCTGCTGATGACAGCCGTCAAATCCATTATTAAAATTATGGTGGAAAATGACAGGGATAATGTTGACCTGCCACGATTGGTGACCAAATTGAATGAGCGGCTCAGTAATGAGCTCTTTATCTTTGATAATTATTTGACTCTGCTGATTGGTATCATTGACCTGAAAAAGAATGAATTCAGATATATGAATGCAGGACATCCGCCCGTAGTAGTCATTGATACAAAAAGCGGAGCAGCAACTGCTATGGAAAGCACTGGTTCACTGCCCCTGGGCTGGTTGCCCAATCAGGTCTATTATAATGACGATATGGGCGCTATACCAATCAATGAACAGAATATTATACTCCTGTTTTCCGACGGAATCTATGAATGTGTGAATAAAAACGGCACCCAGTTCGGAATTGCAGGTGTTCTCAACACTCTCAGGCATGAGATCAAAGTGGATAGTTGCATCAGCCTCCCATACAGAATAAAGCAATATCTGGTGGATCATAAATACAACATCTCCTTTGACGATTTTACCCTCTTTGCATTTCAAAAACGCAAGAACCAAGAACACATAATTAATGATGCCAATTGTAAAGAGATCAGGCCGGCGCATTATATGACCACCCTGCAGGCAGCCTTGAAAGAGGTTGGTAAGACAGCAATTCAGTGTGAAGATATTGTCATGCAATCCACCTGTAATAAAACTCTGGCGGCAAAAGTTGAGCTTATCATTGACGAATTTCTGAGCAATATCATCAAGTATGGATACAACTACTCTGAAGACGCAGCAGTCGTGGTTGAATTCAGTATTCACGATAGAAACCTGAAAATCAAGTTCTGGGACAAGGGAATTTACTGGACTCCGGAAGAAAATCACTATTCCATAGACAATCCCTACAATTTTGATAAAGATGTTTATAATACAGACGGTCGCGGTGTGAAAATTATCATGTCGATGTCTAATAAATTTCACCGCACCAGATATGATAAACTCAATGAAACGACAGTGGATATAGAAATAACAGAAGATTTAGATGAAGAAAATCCTGATTAGCGTCCTGGCATTTGACGTCGGCAAATCCGGTATTGCAGACTATATTATATCCGTGTGCCGTGAACTCAGCAAGAGGCATAAGTTGGAATTATTGATTCATCCGTCGGATGCAGAGATTTTCCCTGTTAAGAATCCGAATATCGCTTTTACATTTGTGGCTGAATATCTGAAAAAACCCCTGTTTTCAATGTTTTGGCATCTATATATCCTGCCGTTTTTAATTAAAAACGATGAGTATGATCTGATTCTTTTACCCGCAGGCAACAGAAGACTGTTTGCCCGATTTCCCGCTCAGACAGTAGTCACTTTTCACGATCTGGCTCAATATTATGTTCCTGACAAATATGACAGATTCAGGATGTTCTATGTTAAGACTATTATTCCGCATTACCTGAGAAAAGCACCAATCGTGATGGCAATCAGCGAGAACACAAAGAACGATCTGATCAAGTACTATAATCTGCCGCTTGAACTGATTGAAGTGAACTACAATGGCTATAATGCAGAAGAACTGAAAACAGATCTATCGGAAGCTGATATCCGACAAGTCTATAATCTGCAGCGACCATATTTTCTGTATAATTCCAGGATAGAGCATCCGGTTAAAAATCATCTGCATTTAATCAGAGCGTTTGAACTATTACCTGACGATGTTAAAGAAAATTATGACATAGTTTTTACGGGGATAGAGAGTCGGGGTAGCAAGGAAGTCTTTGATTATGTGAAAGGCTCTCTGGTTAAGAATAATATCAAGTTTCTGGGATATGTTGACTCAAATTATATGGGCGCATTATACAAATATGCAGATTTGTATCTGTTCCCGTCTTTGTATGAGGGATTTGGTATTCCCCTGCTGGAGGCAATGGCCTGCGGTATTCCGGTTTTGTGCTCTAACCGGTCTTCTTTACCGGAAATTGGTGGCGACGCGGTTGTAACCTTTGACCCGGAAATGCATGCCGATATTGCTGCCAAAATTCTAAAGGTTCTCAATAATCCCGATTTAAGGCATAGAATGATTGAGCGCGGACTGGAGAGAGTCAAGCACTTTAGCTGGCAAAATCACGTTGAGAAGATGATGAGTTTAGTTGAAACCAAACCAAAAAATAGAAAGAGGACAAATAGTGAAAATTGACAAGTACACCGAATATGCTATACAGAGTATTTTAAACCTGTGCAGCATCCCAAGTCCCAGTGGATATACTCACAACGCCATCGAATTTCTCAAGAAAGAGCTGAAAAAAATGAAGTTTGTCTGCAAAACGACTCGCAAAAATGCCCTTATCTGCGTACTTGGGGGAAGGGGGAGACCTTTGGTACTGGCAGCCCACATCGATACGTTAGGCGCAATGATTCGCAGCATTAAAGTAAATGGCAGAATCCGCTTTACTCCCATCGGCGGCTATGCCGGCGGATTTGTGGAAAACGAGAATGTAACCGTTCACACCAGGCAGGGCAAAACTTTTACCGGCACCTTTCATTTGACCAGTGCAGCAGCTCATACCTATAAAGATACTCACACACTGGAAAGAAATGAGACCAGTCTGGAAATCGTGCTGGATGAAGTCGTCAGGAAAGAGGATGATGTTTTGAAGTTGGGGATCAAACCCGGTGATTTTATAAGTTTTGATCCCAGGACCATATATACAAAATCGGGTTTTATCAAGAGCCGGTTTTTAGATGATAAGGCAAGTGCCGGAATACTGTTGGCACTTGCTAAAGCAGTGTTTGAAAATAAGGTGAAACTGAATAGAAAAGTATATATAATGTTTACCAACTATGAGGAAGTCGGACACGGCGCTTCAGCAGGTATTCCGGACGATACGGAAGAAATGATATCAGTGGATATGGGTGCGGTGGGCGATGACCTGAAAACTGATGAGTATAAGGTTTCCATATGTGCCAAAGACAGCGGCGGGCCCTATGATTATTCAGTTACAAATAAATTGATCGAGGTTGCCGAAAAAGAGAAGATCAATTATGCCCTGGATATTTATCCTTATTATGGCAGCGATGTGGAGGCAACCTTAAGAGCGGGGTATGATATCAGGCATGGTTTGATAGGTCCGGGTGTCTTTGCTTCACATAGTTATGAACGAACCCATAAGCACGGAATTGAAAATACACTGAAGCTGATAATTGGCTATCTGAGTGAATAGTTGCCACAGAATATTTGGTTGCTCTAGTTGATATTAAATTGTTTCACGTGAAACAATATAGAATAATCTCCAATGAATGGGAAATAAGTGCTAAAATCTATTAAAAAGTGAAAATGTCAGTTATTGGCTAACTGCTTTTTATATTGAATCAGTTTATCCTTGATATCTTGCTCAGAAAGAGCCAAAATCTGTGCTGCCAGAACTGCAGCATTTTTGGTTCCATTGATGGCAACTGTCGCCACCGGAACACCGGGGGGCATTTGAACTATGGAATACAGAGCATCTTCACCGGAAAGGGTACTACCTTTCAAAGGAACACCGATGACAGGGAGAGTAGTATGAGATGCTATTACGCCGGGCAGATGGGCAGCCATGCCGGCACAAGCAATAAATACTTTAATTCCGTCCTGTTCGGCGGAATGAACCAGCTCCATGGTTTTAACCGGATTACGGTGAGCGGATGAGACATAGAAATCTGACTCAACACCCAGTTCTTTCAGTTGTTCCTGGATGGGTTTACAGGTCTCCAAATCAGATTTACTGCCAATTATTATTCTAACCAGGGGCTTATCCATTAATCATCTCCCTATGCTTTTGTTTCATGTGAAACTTAACTGTAGCTAACAAGATAAAACACTATCCTGTATTTACTTATCACCGTTATTACTGGGCAGGGAAGTCAGTATTTTGTGGATATCAGGGATTGATTTTGCAGTTCCCAGTTCAGCCAGAACGTTTGGATTGACCAAGAGTTTTGAAATATAGGAGAGTGAAAACAGGTGTTGTTTATCATTATGCAGCAGGAGCATAAAAAAGATATGCACAGGTTTGTTATCGGGTGCATCAAAATCAACCCCTTCGTCGGAGCGCCCAAACAGGATACTGGGTGATTTTATCTTGGAAGGATGCAGATGGCGGGGATGGAGCAGAGCAACACCGTTACCGATAGCTGTTGAGATTAGTTCTTCTCTTGCCACAACCACTTCATAGAGCCAGCGGGCATCTCGAACCAACCGGAGGTCCTTAGCTTTTTCGCTCAGAATACGGATTGCTTCATATTTGTTTTCAGCGTGAAAATCGAGAAATATGTTTTCTGAACGCATATATTCTTCAAAATGACAAATAACGCGCTTCAATGCCAAAAGTTTTTCTTCGCTCTCTGTCAGGTTTTCCATCCATTCATGCATTGAATCAGAGTCTATTTTGATGCTTTTTCCGACCAGCTTGCTTTCAAAGACGTTGCCGTTAATCATTTCCTGAATAACCTGTTCGGAAACCTTCAGAATTTTAGCAGCTTCGGACTTGCTCAGCAGTTTTTTCGCCATGACAATACTCCCATCTAAAATTATGTTTTTAATACAGATAACTATACATACAGGCGATGCTGCCTGTTTTTATCTTGACAAAGAAACATTATTTTTAGAGCTATGGATGTATGGTCAAGAAAATTATTTATTTAGGGCTGATAATCTTTATTTTAAATGCCTGCAGTTATTCTGTCTATACCAATGCCTATCCTCATTTAAAGAGGATTCAGCTGATTGCATTCGAAAACAAGAGCAGCGAGTTTAATCTGGGTGATGTGTTCTTCAACAATCTGTCCACGGCTTTTTCGGAAGATGGCAGATTGAGAACTGTGACCCAGCAGCCTGATTGTCAGTTGGAAGGCTCTATCCTGAGTTTCAGTGAAAAGATTTATTCTTATGATTCGGTCAACAACGTTCAGGATTATCTGGTTGTCATTACCTTTGAAGTCACTTTTACCGACCTGATCAACAACAAGATCATCTATGAAAACAAGAGTCTCGCTTTATCTGAGATTTATGCTGTCTCGGATGAAAGCACCAGTCGTTTCACTACCAAGGATGAAGCTGTGATTGAAATCTGTGACAAGCTTTACAGGAATATTCTGCAGAACACTCTGGAGTCCTGGTGAAGCTGATCAGACTGAATAAATTTCTGGCTGAAGCAGGCCTTGCTTCCCGTCGCAAAGCGGATGAGCTGATTCTGAGCAATCGCATTACTGTAAATGGTGAGCCCGTAAAGGAACTGGGCACCCAGATAAATCCTTTCAAGGACAAGGTTGAACTGGACGGCAAACCCGTCAAATCAGATGAGAAAAAAGTCTATATCATACTCAACAAACCGCGTCAATATGTGGTCACCCGGCAGGATGAATTTGACCGCAAGACGATTTATAAATTGCTGCCTGACTTTGCCCAGAACTGTGTTTCGGCGGGTAGACTGGACAAGGATTCAGAAGGTCTGCTGCTTGTTACCAATGATGGCGATGTGGTCCAGGCTTTGACGCATCCGACCAAAAAAGTTGAAAAGACCTACCGGGTGGAAATTGACCATTCACTATATAAAAAGCAATTGGAAGATCTGCGCCGCGGAGTCGTGATTGAAGGCTATAAAACCCGTCCCGCCGGCGTTTTTGTCAAGAGCAACAAAGAGAATAACGTCGTGCTCAAGATGGTCATCAGCGAAGGCAAGAAAAGGCAGATACGCTATATGATTGAAGCTGTCGGCAGAAAGGTGCTTGACCTCAAGCGCATTCAGATAGGGGAGATTGAGCTGGGTAAATTGCCCACCGGCATGTGGAGACTTTGTTCCAGGCAGGAAATCAGCTATCTGATGAGTTTAAAGCAGCCACGGAGAGAGAAATGAAAATCGGACTTATAGGCTTTCCCAAGGGTGGCAAGACCACCATTTACAATGCTCTGACCGGCAACACCGGCGCCACTGATAAATACATTCAGGCGCATCATGAAGCCCACGTCGGCGTGGTGCAGGTTCTGGATGAACGAGTAACTCGTCTGAGTGAAATCTATAACCCCAAAAAGACCATCTATGCGCATCTGGAATATCATGATTTTCCGGCTCTGTTTGCTGCCCATAATGAAGATATCAATATCAATACACTGCTTTCCGAAGTCAAGACCATGGAAGGTTTTGCCCTCGTGCTCAGAGCATTCAATGACAGCGAACTGGATGAATTATACGGACAGGAAAATCCCCTGCAGGATGTATTAAGATTTGAAGAGGAGATGATTTTGCAGGATATGGTGATTGCTGAAAAGCGTCTGGAAAAGATAGAACTGAGCTACAAACGCGGTATTAAAACATCCGCTCTGCAGTTCGAGGAAAAAATCCTGCATCACATCATCAAAGGTCTGCAGGACGGCTTGCCTATCCGCAAGATAGAACTCGCTCCTGAAGAAGAAAAAGTCGTGCGCGGTTTTCAGTTTATGTCGCAAAAACCTCTGCTGACTTTGCTGAACTGCTCTGAGGACAATTTCCATCAGGCAGACGACCTGCTTGCTCAGTTAAAGGAAAAAGGCTATCTGGCTGCTGCCATTGCCGGCAAGTTTGAAGAAGAACTGGCTCAGATGGAAGCTGATGATGCAGCCGCTTTTATGGAAGATATGGGCATCCAGGAATCCGTGCGTGACCGGCTTACGCATCTGTGTTATGAACTGATGGGCTACCTCAGCTTTTTCACTGTCGGCGAAGATGAAGTGCGTGCCTGGACTATTGAGAAAGGTGACAATGCAGTGACAGCCGCTGGCAAGATTCATTCTGATTTAGCCAGAGGTTTTATCAGAGCTGAGTGCTTTCAATACAATGACCTGATTGCGCACGGCTCTGAGAAAGTGCTGAAGGAAAAGGGTCTTTTCAAGCTGGAAGGCAAAGAGTATATCGTCAAAGACGGCGACATCCTTTCCATCCGCTTCAATGTTTAATGTAACATACGGAAATATAAATGGCAGAAAAAAGAAAGAGTAAAAAGAAAAAACTGAGAGCCAGCAGCAGCCTTCCGCTTTGGAGCATCAAGCTGTTTTGGGGAGTGCTTGCTTTGGCCTCGCTGCTGGGCATGCTGTCTCTGTTCAGCAGTGTGGAAAGCCTGCAATCCGATTATGAATTGCTGAAGGAAAGCAGCAATCTGTTTTCCGGCATCTTTGGCGCCAATGCCATCAGTTTTGACAATCCGATTGGTGTCTTTGGAGTCTTGATTGGCAATTTCCTTGTTTTTTTGTTTGGCAGGATTTTCACTCTGCTGTCTCTGTTTATTCTGCTGATTGTCTCTCTGCACGGTTTTATTTATCCCGAAAATCCTGAA
>JAWOHU010000033.1:0-3011 GCA_046485025.1 Cloacimonadaceae bacterium (SeqCode)
AGCTTGTTTTTGCTGAATTGTTCCTTGTCCGTGACCTTCAGCACGTAGGAATCCTCAGCTTTTTCAATTGTATAGGAGGCAGAATTCTGAGCGGTCAGGATGTCGTAACCCTTTTTGGTAATGGGGAAAGTAATGCTGTCAGTCTCCAGCAGATTGAAACTGTCAAATTCATTCAGGTCAGCATTAATCTGCACCACTGAAATCCTGCCGATGCCCAGAAAGCCGCCCTCGCGCTCGATTATCTTCTTCTCTATCAGTTCCTTGCGCGTGCCGACAATATAGTATATCGTGTTAGCTTCCTGAGTCACGATTTCGATAATTTTCTGCTGTTCGGCTATCTCAACCTCTTTCTGTGCAATGGTTTCTTGGGCTTGGATGCGTTCCGTCGCCAGAGTGTCCCGCAGGGCAAAGATATTGGTTTCAAACTCTTGGAGCAGCGTTTCCTTCTCTTCCAGAGAGGTTCTTAGGTTTGCTACCAGGGTTTCAATTCCCTTGAATCGGTAGTTGGAATTGGCCAGTTGTTTTTCCAGGTCGGTAATGCGTTTTTTGTCTGCCTGAATCATCAGTCTGATATTGTGCAATCTGCCCACGAGTTGCGTCCTGCCCGTCCTTCCGGAGAGCGGAACTTCCTCTGTGGAAAGCAGTTTGCCGGACATCCCGACCTCAATGGAATCAATATTGGTCTGAATGTCATTGATGGTGCCAATCGCCTGCTCAAAAGCTGTCCTGATGCTGTCATTCTGACCCTTGAGCTGCATCTGCGTTGAATTGGTGGAAAGCCACAAAACTGCCAGCACCACTGCCACTAAAGCCAAAACTATAATAATTATGGGTTGAGCCTTCATATCTGATTTCCCCTTTGCTAATTAATTATATCACTGAAGTTTAACTTCGATTCTGCTCTTTAGTTTTTCTAATGAAGTTACCCTGTCAGCAATGAATTTTTCTGTCAACTATTTATTTGCCTGCTTGAAGCTAAGGTGTCATCCTGAGCACAGTCGAAGGATATGCCACCGTCCGCGTGTCTGCATTTCGACTTAGCTCAATGTGACACGCTTAATTTTCAATTTTCTTTACGCAGGATCGGAGTCCTACGCTACTTCTTGTTACTTCGTAGTATCTATAATCTCCAGTTTGTGACTGGCAGTGGGATTTTCCGGTGAAGGACCTTCCACCAGTAGCGCTAATCCATCCGGGAGCTTGTCTTTACTGAGGGTAGCTTTGATAAAGTCTTTCCAGTTTTGCGGTGTTTGCGGCATGTGGATGGATTCCACTCCATAAGAGAACTGCAATTGCCGGCAGATATTTTCCTCATTGCAGACAGCCGTAATCCAGACCGGCAGGCGAAAACGTGAAATCATCCGCGCCGTGTGTCCTGTAACGGTATGAGCTATTAAAAATACCGGATTTAAGTGCTCAATCATGTGCTGCACGTTATGTGAAATAATATCCATAAGGTGCAAAACATCCGGTTTGTAAAAATCAAATGTACCGGAACATCTATGCCTGTGCGGTTCAGTAGCATTGGCAATTTTTACCAGCATCCGCACTGCTTCCAGAGGATATTTTCCCATCGCAGATTCTTCCGAAAGCATGATGCAGTCTGTTCCGTCCAAGATGGCATTGGCTGCGTCTGTGGCTTCAGCTCTGGTTGGACGCGGATTTTCCACCATCGATTCCAGCATCTGGGTAGCTGTAATAACAGGTTTGCCCAGCAAATTTGCTTTGGCAATCAGCTCTTTTTGGACCACCGCTATGCGTTCAATATTGATTTCCACACCCAGGTCACCTCTGCCAATCATGATGCAGTCTGCAGCTTTGAGTATATCGTCTATTCTTTCCAAAGCTCCGGCACGTTCAATCTTGGCTACTATAAAGGGATTGTATCCCAGTTTCTGTGCAGCTTTACGCACAGCCAGCACATCTTTCGCCTCATCTACAAAGGATTGGCTGATGGCGTCCACCCCGTTTTCCAGAGCGGACTTCAGGCATTCATAGTCATGTTTCGTAAAAGCACTAATGCCAAGGTCAAGACCCGGCAGGTTTACACCTTTGAAAGAGCGTAATTCTCCACCCACTATTACTTTGCAGTGAATGTCAGCTCCGGAAATAAGCTCAACTTTAACCTGAATCATTCCGTCATTCATAAATATGATGTCTCCCGGCTTCACCACTTGGGTCAGGTTGGCCAAGCCGACGGATACTTTGGCTTTATTGCCGGTTATTTCATCTGTAGTCAGGATAAAGCTATCGCCTGCACCCAGTTCCACAGTCTCAGTTGCCAGCTTGCCAATCCGTATTTTGGGACCGGGCAGGTCTGCCATGATGGCAAGTCTTTTTCCGGCTGTGCGGGCAGCGTTGCGCAGTTCATTTATGTTTTTTGCATGACCGGCAAAATTACCGTGGGCATAGTTTAAGCGTGCGATGTTCATTCCGGCATTAATCATTTGCAGCATCATTTCCGGCTTTTCGGATGCAGGTCCGATAGTGCAGACCAGTTTTGTTTTGGGTATTCCGGCGTCCATTTTTACCTCCAGTGTCTCACCTGACCATGAAAGCAACACTGCCTGATTAAAGTCAAGGTTTGTTTTTTTTCTACATTCTTTCGCAGGCAGGAATCTTGTAGCGTAGATATTCATCTGCTGTGAACCGGTATACTTATGCCGGTTCTTTTTTTTCGCTCTCCTCTCCCCCTTATCCCAAAGTATATCAAATGTGGATCAAATGTATGTCAAATGTATAGTAAATGTATGCCAAAGCACATTTGATATACTTTAACCATATATTAAATATACAATTGTAATACTTTGGCGTTTGGACACGGAGCAGGCAAAAAACAACCCGGATGTGGAGCCAGGTAACTGCTGAAACATACCGCGTTATGTCAAAATTTGACAAATTTACTTGACAAGACCTTTGGCATTAAAACCAAGTAGTTCTATCAAAAATAATAAAACAAGAACAGGTCAGCATGAGAGAACAAATTTTTTCTGAACCCTTCGAACGCATCC
>JAWOHU010000208.1:0-4153 GCA_046485025.1 Cloacimonadaceae bacterium (SeqCode)
CCCGTTACAATACCTGATGCCCTACGGGCAATTTCATAATATGACCTCTATTACAAAACTCCTAATAGCGAAACTTATGATGAACCCTTGGGTTCTCGTTTCAGTCCTAGTGACGAAATTGGAGAAACTGATTATGTCTGGATTCTCAAACCGGGAAATTACATGGTAACTTTACAGGGAGAATCTCCTGCGTCGCTTAATAATTTTGCTACTGTGTTGATTTTAGAAGGTAGAAGTCCGATCCTGACCGTGATTGTTGATCCATTGGGAGGCCGGAACGTTTTGATTGGGGCAGGAGTTTTGGAATCTTCAGCTTTACTGGCTCGCAAGCCTTTCCATAAAGGTGCTCTACATGGCGATGTAAATTTCTCATCAAGTAATCTGGTGGATGAGAATAAACCGGTTAACAGCGTCAATCTTTCTGCGCAGTTTGACAATAAACTTGAATATGATAAATGGCCTTTCCATCTGATTAACAAGAGTCTTTATGAATTGGGTTTTAACAAAACTACCGACTCCGATTTCAAAGTCAGTGTGGATGACTATTCCCTTAAAAACTCACTTGTTTTTTTCCCCTGGAAAGAAAAGAAAACTCTGAAGAACTTTGGAATTTATGGCAGGGCTGATATCAGCACTCATTTCTTCCCAGGCTATGTCTACTATTCCACAGAAACAAATTTCCTGCGTATTTCAGAAACTCTTGATACTCTTGCAGTGATAGGTGACACAAAGATTAAAGTAACCAGTCCGCCCTTTCCGATTAGTGCCAAAGAAGGAACCGGATTAACCTATCGCTGGATTATTACACCTTCCATTTCCATGAATTTCCGCACCGGGTATGGCTGGCAGCAGGATTATCAGAAATCCGTTTATTCCTTTGCCGGAAAGGATACTATCGGCGGAGGGATCTATGAAGTATACAAAGAAAATCCAGATATTACGGCCAGAGGTTTTGAAAGCTCCTTAATCTTTGCAGCATATAATTTGCTGAATATAATCAGTGTCAATTCCACCTTTGACTTCCTATTCCCTATAGAAGACGGAAAGGTCGAGACCCAGTACTCCAATGAAAACCTGATTAACATCAGACTTTTCCGCAATATCTCTTTGGACCTCAGAGCCAAAGCCGAGTACAATAAGGATAAGGCAGACTATATCCTGACCCAGTTCAACGCTTTTATGCGAGTTTCATTATACTATTAGGAATTATGGAACAGGTAAAATTCGCTGATAGTGTCCTGCTCTTCTCAGGAGATGTTGTCTTCAAAACCATACATGCAATTAACCAGCAGGTTCAGCAGATATTGAATAAGGAAAAGCCTTCTGGAATTGATATTTCATCTGTCACTTCACTCGATAGTGCCGGGGTAGCTTATCTGGAAATACTTCTGAACAAAATTAAACCTTCTGATGCTGAATTCACGCTGCAAGGCATTCCGGAACAACTGAGACCGGTGCTGGAGACCTTTTCTTCCAAAGAAGTTCCTGCAGAGGAAATTCCCGAGAAAGTGGGCATCTTTGAAAACATTGGAACCGGTCTGATCGATACTTTTCAAGCCTTCTATCAGGCTTTTGTCATGGCAGCAGACATCTTTTACTGGTCTTTTGTCGGGTTATTTAATCATAAAGGACAACGCAAAGGCTCTTTTACTCAGCAAGGGATAGCCTTGGGCATACAAGCTTTACCGGTGGTCGGATTGCTTTCTTTGATAATCGGATTTATCCTGTCCCTGCAATCGGCAGCGCAGTTACGCAATTTTGGCGCTAACGTCTTTATTGCCGATTTGCTTTCCATTTCTTTGGTCAGAGAGATGGGTCCGATGATGACAGCAATTATCGTCGCCGGCAGGAGCGGCAGTGCCATTGCTTCTGAAATCGCTTCCATGCAGGTTTCAGAGGAGATTGACGCACTGCGCATGATGGCGATCAATCCCATCCGCTATATTGTTGTTCCCAAGTTTCATGCGATCACAATTGTGATGCCGATTCTGGTCACTTGTTCAATTTTGATTGGCATGATTGGTGGTCTTATGATTGCGGTCGGATATTTGGATTTGAGTGTCCAGACCTTTGTCAATAGGTCGATTGACATTCTGATTCTGAAAGATGTTATCGTTAGTTTGAGCAAGAGTATTTTCTTTGCCTGGGTTATTGTTATCATCGGCAGTTATTATGGTTTTGCGGTCAAAGGCGGAGCAGAAGGTGTCGGCAGAGCTACTACCAATTCC
Source organism: Cloacimonadaceae bacterium (SeqCode) (assembly GCA_046485025.1). GTDB lineage: Bacteria > Cloacimonadota > Cloacimonadia > Cloacimonadales > Cloacimonadaceae > UBA5614. The sequence goes on from JAWOHU010000208.1 coordinate 2,229, forward strand.
GTCGTAACTTCCATCTTTGCTGTGATTTTATTTGATGCGGTGTTCAGCTTGCTGTACCTCTGATTATGAAGTGATAATGTGTGAATGAATATGGTTGAAAAAGAACTTAGTCCCATCATTGAAGTTTCCAATTTGGTTGCCAAGTATGGCGCTAAGGTGGTTCTGGAAGACATTACCGTGAATATTTTACCTAATGAAATCACTGTGATTTTAGGCGGCAGCGGCTGTGGTAAAACGACTTTGCTGAAGAATATCCTGCGGCTGTACGAACCTGCCTCCGGCAGCGTGAAGTTCTGGGGCGAAGAAATCACTACTATGGACGAATACCAGTTTAATGAGAAAGTCCTGAACAGAATCGGCATGCTCTTTCAGGCAGGGGCACTGCTAAATTCCATTTCCGTAAAAGAAAATATCTCAATTCCTTTGGAGCAGCATACCAAATTGCCTGACGACATCATGGATTTGATTATCCGCACCAAACTTCACCTGGTAAATCTCAGCGATGCGCTCAATCTGATGCCGTCAGAACTTTCAGGCGGTATGAAAAAAAGGGCTGCCCTTGCCAGAGCACTCGTTCTTGATCCCGAAATTCTCTTTTGTGATGAGCCTTCCGCCGGGCTTGATCCGCTCACTTCACTCGCTTTGGACGAGCTTATTTTGAACTTGAAAAAACAGCTTAATATGACTATAATTGTCGTAACTCACGAGCTTTCCTCCATCCATCGCATCGCTGATAAAATCATCTTTTTGGAAGCAGGAAAAATGCTTTTTTCAGGTACTTTGGAAGACGCCAAAGCCAGTGGCAATGAAGCAATCGACCATTTCTTCAATGCCGACCAGAAGCAGATATAAACCAATTGACTTTTTTATGCATCTTAAACCCATTCTTAACATAGTTTTTTTACGTATAACCAAACTGTAACCCACTTAAAACCTACTTAAAACCCGATTATAATCTACTTAAAACCCACTTATAACCCACTTTTATCCCGCATGCCTAATCTTCATTTCAGACTTGGCTCAAAGTTTCTTCGTGCATTTTCATTTTTCGGGAAGTTCCCTCGCACTTCCCTGGTACTTCCTGGGTTTATCCCGGGAACTACCCGGGAACTGCCCGGGAAATACAAGGGATGGCTTTATGAGCGATATATTCTGTACTTGACAAAAATGAACGGGGAGAAAAACTAATTTTTAACACTGAAAAGTGAGAAATTTATGCAGTGCATGTTAGACTGGGAGCTATGTTATGAAAGCTTTTCTGACACTTATCCTGTGCCTGGTAGCATTTTTCTGCTCCGGAACAATCGAAACGGAAACCATCAGCAAGGCGGAAATGGAAATACTGATCAAGGCAGTCAAACCTGCCGACTATATCCAATACGATTCTGCCATCCGGACCGATGATAACAGACCTGGTGCGGATAATCCCTACAAACTAACCTATTATCCCAATGCCACGGAAGTCATGCTGGACGGTAATAGGAAAGAACTCTGGAGCAGATATCCGGCGCATCATACAATGAGACGCGGATACGATCATGACTACCTGGATTATATATCTCCCAATCTATTGAACTACATGAATCAAAACGGAACGGTAGTCTTGATGGATACTACGCGAACCCGCTACATGCTTATCCATACTGACGGCTCGGAACATTTGCTGCCCGAAAATTCCAGACAACTGCATAGCCTGGGATATGTTCATGACAGGTATTGGCTGTTTTTTGCACGCGGTGACTATGACTATGAACAGTTTGATTACGGAGGCGATGGTGATGGTGAATATTCAGAGTCATTATTCAACGGGACTTTCTTTGATACAACCTGCGGATTCCTGCTGGTGAAAGATGATGGGAAAATATATAAAAAAGTCATGATGCAGAACCTGGGCTACATTCCGCAATTCAGCATCGACCCGAATT
>JAWOHU010000217.1:0-10304 GCA_046485025.1 Cloacimonadaceae bacterium (SeqCode)
TCAGACTCTTGAGAACTTCCTGTCCCAGAGCGCGTTTTTCCACTTCTATAATAAAGTTTTTGACTATCTTAAAATTAACATCCGCTTCCAGCAGGGCAAGACGGATTTCACGCAGAGCGTCTTTGATGTTCTGCTCGGTCAGATAGCCGACACCTTTGAGGTTGCGGAAGATTTTATCAAGGCGTTCAGACAGGCTGTTAAACACTTCTTAAGCTCCTGATGGCGTAAGCGTAATCTTTGCTGTTAAAAATATAGGAAGCGGAAACAATGATGTCAGCGCCGGCTTTAAGTAATTCCGGAGCGTTGGTAGCATTGATGCCGCCATCCACTTCAATCAGGAAAGAGAGATTATTTTGCGCTGCTAAAGCCTTTAGCTGCTTGATTTTATCTTTCACTACAGGAATAAATTTCTGTCCTGAATAACCGGGATTGACACTCATAAGCAGAACAAAATCCAGTTCGGGGAGTAGTTCCTCTAGAGTGGCAACAGGTGTGCCAGGATTGAGTGCTGCTCCAGCCAGCATGCCATTTTCCTTAATAGCTGAAATCAGACGGTGCGGATGAAAAACCGTGTCTGGATGAAAGGATAGATATTTGATTCCCAGCTTTGCCATCCTATCCACGTAATCGCCTGGATTGGTGACCATCAGATGCGCATCCAGAGGCAGTTTGGAAAGCTTGGCTACAGTTTCCACGATAACATAGCCAAAGGTCAGATTGGGTACATAATGTCCGTCCATAATGTCCAGATGCAGGATATCCGCGCCGGCAGCTTCTATAGCCTGAATTTCTTCAGCCAGTCTGCCAAAATCCGAAGAGAGCAGAGAGGGGGCAATTTTAATAGTCTTTGACTGCATGTTTGCTTCCTGTCATAAAGATGATGTCGTTAACCTGTAAATCCAGGAGTTTGTTCATTCTCTCAATAATCTGAGGTTTGATGAGCACGAGTTCCTGCATCCAGGTGGGATTGGTGACTTTGACAAAGAGGGTGTGGTGTTCATACTTTGCAGGCGTTGAACGCTCTGCCAGAAGGTCACCAACGATGTTCCTCCAGTTCAGGGCAATCAACGCCAGAAAGCGATATTTTTCGCCGGCAAGCCTTAGCACAAAGTCACGGCAGAATTTGCCGACGGAATTAAACGGCATGATTTATTCTTTGTTCAAATACAGACTCAAACCCCACCAACTGAGAACAGCAACCAGGACAGCCACATAATAGACTGAGCCGATGCCCGTGGTGGTTTTGTCATGCGGAATCACCAGCAGCGCCGGAACTGCAGACAGGATAATGATTATCAGGTAACCAATAACCTTATTGATTTTGGTGCTGCCTTTTTTATTGATGAGATACACACCAAAAATAACGCCAGCCATCAAAGCAATCGTGATAGCAATAATTATGGCTATTACTCCAAAGCCCATCTTTTCGAGATTGAGTTCGAACAATTGCATGCTGCTGATGGCAAGCGCTGGAATGGCAATGGCTGCCAGCAGCATTACGATGCCGATGATTTTACTGACGGTGTGACTGCGCTGACTGATAATCTCAAAGTGGCGCTGATTCTTTCTGACAAACAAGAATATAATTCCCATCACCACTACAAAAAATCCTGCATAAGCCAGAATCATGATGGGTCTGCCAGAGACGATTCCCAGTAAGGAAAACGCCAGAATAAAAATCAGCAGTCCTATAATCTTACCAACTACAAACAATGTATCTTTCATGGGACCTCCCCATTATTCTTTGTCTTCGGATAGCGGTTCTTCAATCTGCTCGGTCTCTAACACTTCCTCAATCTCAGGCTCTGCAGGGTTTACTGCTTCCTGAGTTTCCACAACAGCTTCTTTTTCAGTTTTATCTTTTTCAGTCTGCTCTTTGCTGACTTTTATCAACAGATTCAGATTCACTTCTTTATGCAGACGGACAGGAATCTCAAAATCACCCAGCTGTTTAATGTGTTTTTCCATTAAAATTGCAGCTTTGGGGATGTCAATATTCTTTTCCTTCAATTCGTGCAGAATGTCCGTCTCAGACACTGAACCATACATACTATCATGCTCATCAACCTTTCTGACAAATTCCAGTTTCAGACCAGCCATGCTGGCTGCAACCTGTTTGAATTGCTCAATACGTTTACTCTCTTCGTCAGCAAATTGCTTTTTCATTCCTTCCAATCTTTTCAGATTCTGGGGAGTGGCATAGATGGCTAAATCTCTGGGCACAAGATAATTGCGGGCAAAGCCACGTTTTACATTTACAACATCACCTTTGGCGCCAACTTTTTCTATGTTTTCAATTAGAATTACTTTCATGTTTTTCCTCCATAACATTTAATTTGCGGAAGTCGAACCAATTATCTATGATTCCGACCAGCGCTATCAGTATTAACACTGGATAGTTTATGATCACTGCCATAATCAGCAGTGTTCTCATCAATTTTACTTTGGCAAAATAGTCGCCCCAGACAAAGCTCAGCACAGCAGTTCCTTGAATCAGATAAAACACGCTCATGCAGATGAGAGCATTCAGGCCCCAGATTCTGGTGATGGGAAACAGAGACAAAGCCAGAGTCGCAATCATTAGATAGATAATCGGATAGGGGAACTTTATCAATCTGATCCGCTGTTTGAAAGCTGAGTGCCTATTGAACAGCATAAAACCCAGAAACACGGCCAGAATCTGAAATGAGCCCCAGATTGCAGCCTGGTATTTGAGCATGAGATTCTGTATCCAGACAATCGCATCAGCATTGAAATCAAGCCTTGGCATTCTTTCCAAATAAGTTTCATAAACAGGTTTCATTTGCTCGGAAAGTGCCTGTAGAGCAGGAGCAAAAACCCAGCTTCTGAGCAGGTAGTAGCCAATCTGGAAAATCAGCAGTGCAGCCAGAGCTAGATTGAGCTTCTGTCTCTGCCTGAGAATCAGGATAAACAGTAAACAGCCCAATCCGATTCCGACTATTGCATCTCCTGCATTGAGCCAGACAGCGAGTGAGTTGTCATAAGCAGCGATAACTCCTATTGTCATTATATAAACAAGCAGGACAATCAGCTGCCTGACCGGGGTCTGAGACATTATTTTACCACAATATGCAAGTGTAAAGATCATTCCCAAAAAGGGAGAAAGCAGACTGACTAAGCCAAGAATAACGGGAATTTCAATCTCCGCATTATTCAATAACGAATGGAATCAGCGCCATTTGACGAGACCGCTTGATTTCATTAGCCAGCCGGCGCTGATGTTTGGCACAGTTTCCAGTAATTCTGGCTGGTTCAATCTTGCCGACATCAGAGATATATTGCCTGAGTACGTCAATGTTTTTGTAGTCAATGACCAGTTCAGCATTGGCGCAGAACTTACAATATCTCTTTTTCATAAATTTCTTACGTTTATCGAAAGAGTTCATTTTTTCTCCTTAAATTAAAATGGGACGTCGTCATTAGTGACTTGCGGCGCAGCAGAATCATCTTCAGAAGCAGGCGAAACTTCCGAGTCATGCAAATCTTCATGTCCTGATTCATCAGTTCTGGGCTTAAATTCCAGGAACTGAATGTATTCGGCTATGATCTCTACGCTTTTGCGATTGTTGTTGTTGGAATCCACATAATTACGAGCTTCCAGGTGACCTTCAACTATTACAGGACTGCCTTTGTGAGTATTATTACTAACAGCTTCAGCCCATTTTGACCAGGCAACAATATCCAGAAAACTTGTCTGATTCTGATACTGTCCTGTTGCATCTTTGACAGCTCTATCCACTGCCAGAGAAAATCTGATGACAGGTGTTCCCTTAGCTGTATAGCGAAGTTCAACATCATTAGTTATACGACCTGAAATGAAAACACGGTTCAGTCTTGGGACCTTTAAATCAGCCACTTTTTACCTCACTTTTCGTTACGATCAATGACTATGAAACGCAAAATTGACTCATTGATATTATACATGCGTTGAATGTCTTTGATCTTTTCTGAGTCAATCTTGAAGTAATTGATGTAGTAGAAGCCTTCAGTTTGCTTGTTGATGGGATAGGCAAGCTGACGCTTTCCCCAGACATCTGTTTTGATAAGTTCGCCACCGTTATCAGTGATTACCGAAACGACGATTTCATTTGCTTTGTTTGCCTCATCCTGACTTAGTTGAGGCGTAAGGATTATCATGCTTTCATAATCCTTAATCATCATTTTCCTCCTTTGGTCTGTTGATTCCACCATCTGCTGGTGGAATAGGTTTTTTCATAAATTTACTGTATTCATCAAGCAGCTTGTTCAGGTCGAATCTGATATATAATTCCAGCCATTTGGCAATGAGTTCAAGGGCCGGTTCAACAATCTTCAGTTCGTCTGAGTCAAATTTATCCAGAACATAATCCCGGGTCGAAATCTCTTGTTGACGTCCAATGCCTATTCTGATGCGAGGGACATCAATGGATGGCAGTTTACTTAATATAGACTTTAAACCATTGTGCCCGCCATCACCTCCGGAAGTCCGTATCCTGATTTGTCCCAAGGGCAGTTCAATGTCGTCCATAATCACCAGGACCTGTTCAAACCCAGAATGCTTGCTTAGGGCACTGAGATAGGCTTCGCCGCTCAGGTTCATATAGGTCTTGGGTTTGATCAGCAGGCAGTCTTTGATATTATAATATGAGTATTTCCTGCTGGTTTTTGCTTCCAACTTATGCAAAGCAGCAAATCTGTCCAGACACATAAAACCGACATTATGCCTGGTGTTTTCATACTCTTTGCCAATGTTGCCTAAACCCATGACCAGTTTCATAACAGAACCCGGCAAGCTACTTGCTTACACTCTATATATGTAACTAAAATTTTATTTCTTTTCGGGAGATTCTTCAGCGCCGGCGGCAGGTTCTTCAGCTTGAACTTCTTCTACTGGAGCAGCTACAACCTCAGCCTTCTTGGCATGAATGGTGACAAGAGCATTGTCGGGATTGTCTTTGACATTCCATTTACCTTCAGGCAACTGATAAATGTGAAAAGCTTCTCCTACCTGGAGGTTGCTGACGTCAATCTCAATATCTTCAGGGATGTCTTTTTCCAGACACTGGATACGCAGAGTTCTGCGCAGCACATCCATAGAACCGCCTTCTTTGACTCCATTGGGAGTTCCTGTGAACTTCAATGGGATATCAACTTCAATCATCTGGTCATGAGGGATAACCATAAAATCAACATGCAGAATTTCTCTGGAAACAGGATGAATCTGGCGTTCTTTGAGCAGAGTATGATACTCTTTGCCGGCTACCATTACTTCATAAAACACCATTTCATTGAAACTCTTCTTATATAGCTTCATAAATTCTACTCTATCCATAGTTATGTCAATCGGATCAATTCCTTTTCCGTAAACTACAGCAGGTATGAATCCTTCTCTTCTCAATTTGCTCAGGTCAGACTTGCGTTCTGTCTTTCTCTGAACAGCATCAATCTTGAATATCATTTATTCCTCCACGTGTTCAATTCTATCTAAAAAGAATGCTTATAGATTCTTCTATGTGAATTTTCTTTATTGCTATGGACAGCATCTCAGCTATAGAGAGCTGCACAATTTTCTTGCTCTTGTTCTTCTCGTCGCGAAGAGGTATCGTATTGGTAATGAAGAGCTTTTCTATCGGTGAGTCTTCGATGCTGGCTACAGCATTACCGGAAAGCACGCCATGCACGCAGGCTGCATAAACCTTTTGAGCTCCTTGTTCTGCCAAGACTTTGGCTATCTTGATCAGGCTGCCACCAGTGTCAATAATATCGTCAAAGAGAATGGCAACTTTGTTTTTAACATCTCCAATGATGTTCAGCAACTCTGTCTGATCAGTATTTCCGCTTCTTCTTTTATCCCCGATAGCCAGACTGCAGTTAAGCCTTTTAGCCAGACTGCGGGCACGATTAGCACCGCCTGAATCAGGTGAGACAACAACCAGATCCGAACCTTTGAGGATTTTCTTGAAATATCTCTCGAAAATCGGAATCGAATACAAGTGATCCACAGGGATATTAAAAAATCCCTGAATCTGATCAGCATGCAAATCCACTGTTATCACTCTGTCAGCGCCTGCAACAGTGATCAGGTCTGCAACCAGCTTGGCTGTAATCGGCACTCTGGGCTGGTCTTTCTTGTCAGACCGGGCATAGCCAAAATACGGAATGACGCAATTAATCCTCTGGGCAGATGCTCTTCTCAAAGCATCAATGATAATCAGCAGGTCCATCAGATTATCATTGACCGGATAGCAGGTGGGCTGGATGACAAAGACATCCGCACCTCTGACATTATCATTGATTTTTACAAAAGCTTCATCATTGGAGAACTTGAACAAATCAATATCTCCAAGAGGAATTCCGGCATATCTTGAAACTTCCTCTGCCAGCGGCCGGTTGGCATTTCCTGTGATCAGTTTAAGCTTTGAGTACATCCTGATATTGTCTCCGTGTTAATGTCTTAACTACCTGACACCAAATATTCTTGGACTGAAATAAGTTAAGCGCTTTGTTCTGCATCGCCTTGTCTTCAAACAGACCAATGCAGGTGGAACCGCTTCCCGACATCATAACTTCAGCGCCGCCGCTATTTTTCAAATCACAAAGAATATCATCAACAACCTTGTATTTCTTTCTGATTCCTGCTTCCAGACTGTTAAACCACAGCCCGGACGGGGGACACTCTATAACATTTTCATCAGCAAGCTGATAAGCTTCTCTGCTTGAGATGGCAATTCCCGGATTCACTAAAAGTAATTCCATCATTTCGATATCCGGCAGGGGGGTGACTTTTTCCCCTTTGGATTCACCTTTTGCCAGACCGCCACAGAAGAAAAAGTTTATGTCGCTGCCAAACTCAGCAGCAGTTGACTGCATATAACTTTCTTCCATGTCAATTTTAAACAGCTTGCACAAAGCCAGAAAGGTTACTGCAGCATTACTGCTGCCTCCGCCTAAACCGGCTGCAACGGGAATTCTCTTATCTATATAGATTTCGAGTCCGTCTTTGATGCCAAAATCCGCTCTGATACGCTGTGCAACCAAATATGCTAAGTTGTTTTCAGAGCATAGTTCAGCAATGTTAGACAAAATTTTGATTGAGGGCTTTTTTGTCAAAGCAAATTTAAGGCTATCATGAAGATTGATGGTTGAAAACAAGGTCTCAATCTCATGATAGCCGTCAGGTCTTTTGCCAAGGACTCTAAGAGATAGATTGATTTTTGCGTAGGAATCGATTAACACGTTTCTTCTGCTTTTCAGGCACCTCGTCACCGTAGTAGTAATAATAGTAGTAATAGTAGTAATAATAGTAGCTTTGCTTGCTGTAATACTTCTGTGCCAGGATACCGTTTACCACTATGCCATCAATTTTTCCATCTATACCGTCTACCAGTTCTTTGGTTCTCTTGACAATGCCTTTTTCTGTCTGGTCAATTCTGATGACTATAAAAGTCATGTCCACCTTTTTGGTCAGAATCAGAGCATCTGTCACAGCTATGATTGGAGGTGTGTCAAACATTACATAATCATAATTTTTCTTAAGTTCATTGATCATCTGATCCATTCTGGGGTTTGAAATCAGCTCTGATGGATTGGGCGGGACAAAGCCGCTGGTAATTAAATCCAGATTCATAATGCCGGAAGGCTTGATGATCATATCAAGCTGAATATCAGGATCTATCAAATAGTCACTGGAACCGTTTTCCTTATCCACAGCAAATTTGGTGTGCAGCATCGGTCTTCTCAGGTCCATATCAACCAGAATGACCCTGACATTCATCTGTGCCAGAGTGATTGCCAGATTTGCCACAGTTGTGGATTTACCTTCTTTGGGACCGGAGGATGTAATCATAACGGCGACAGAACCTTCCGTTTTTTTGGAAACAATGTTGGTTCTTAATGTTCTGTAAGACTCTGCCACAGGCGATTTGGGCGCATAGTGAGAAATCAGTTGCATCATAACGTAGTGTAGAGACTTGGTCAATTGCTCGCGACTATCGCCTTCTGCCTGTTCTATCATTCTGTTGAATTCATCAATCCGTGAAACAGATTCCTGAATGACGGGAATAGTGCCTACTATAGGCAGTTTGACATAGCTTTCCATATCATCCAGAGTCCTGAGTTTGGTATCAAGCGAGTGCACCAGGAAGGCAGCGCCAAAGCCTAAACCCAGACCAATGACAACGCCAATCAGGATATTAGTCGAGACTCTTGGTCTGATAGGTGTGGTGGGAACTTCGGCACGTTCTATGATTCTGACGTTGCCCATCTTGGCTTGCTCCGCAACTTTGGCATCCTCATACTTTTCCACCATCATTGAGTGTATCTTTTCATCCAGTGTGCGGTTACGGGTCAGACGAGCCAGTTCCAGTTCAGTATCCGGCAGGACGGAAATCTTCTGTTTATAGGAATCACTGATGGCTTTCATACTTTCAGAACGAGCCTGAGCCATTTCGAGGTCAACCTGATTGACAATAATCTGATTGATGGTCTCTGACCTTTGGGCAAGAGGATCTGATTCTGAAGGAGATTCCACCATCTTCTTGATTTCAAGGTCAAGTTTGGTCTTGGCATTGGCAATTTCATTATTGAGCAAGACGATTTGCGGATGGTCCATTGGATAGTCATTTTTGGTGACCAATTTGGCAATCATAGCCTGCGTATCGACAATCTGCTTCCTCAGTTCATTGATATAAGGTGTTGACAGGATTGTATTTACATTGGTCAGCAGAGTATCCTGCTGCTGCAGTCTTTTATTCAGAAAATCCAGAGTTCTTCTTTTGACCATAACTTCTGTCATGGCCGATTCATAAGCTGCCTCTGTGTCTGCCGACTTGGTTATCAGAGACCTGGTCTCCTCAGAGAGTTCTGTCAGACCGCTTTCTATCTTGAAGGCGCGCAAATCCTCTTCAGAAGTCTGCAGTCTGCGCGTAATGGCATCCAGTTGTGTTTCCAGAAATTCCCTGATGTTGGTGAATTCCAGACGGGCAAATTGTGTATTCTGCTGCTGCACCGCTTCTGCAATGGAATTAGCGGCAGCCATAGCTTCGACCGGATTGGTGGAAGTGAAGCCCAGCGTCAGAATCTCGGTATCGCGCTTGGATTCAACTCTCATACCGCCTCTGATGACAGCAACAGGATTACCCGAATTGCGGATAGGGAAGGTGTCTGAATCTTTATACTTCTGCATTACCTGCCAGGCGACAGCAGCGACTGGAGTGCTTTTGATAATTTCTATCTGGTTGTTAATAGATGTAGTTCCGATTCCTGGTGTAGCGACCAGCATCAGTTTGTCTTTGCTTTTTGTGTCTTCCAGCAAAATTTTCGTAGATGATGAATAGATGCGGGGCTGACGTGCCGTGTAGAAAATCGTGATTATCATTGTCACAATGAAGATAATGACAACCAGATATCTGTATTGATTTATTATTCTTAGATAATCCGACAGGCGGATTTCGTCTTCTCTTTGTTCCTGTGGTGCTTGGTTTTCCAACATACTTAAATCCTTGAACTACATTCTTGTAACTAAATTATATACACTGAGGGCGATAGCTGCTTTGGACAAAAAGTCCGCCACCCTGGAAAATGCATAAAAGATTGTGCCTGATACGATAACAGTATCGCCGGGTTGCATTATGGGAATCATCTTCTCATCACCTGTTTCCAGATACTTTTTCATATTGATCCAGATCACTCTCTCACCTTCCAGAGTAGGACGCACAATGCGGATTTTGGTCAGCTTGGCATCTTCTTTGGGACCGCCTGCCAGCGACAACAAAGTCAGCAGGTCTGTATCGTCCGGAACAATGTATAATCCCGGTTTTGAGATCTGTCCCCAGACATAGGTGTTGATCTTGAGCTTTTCCACATTGCTTCTGGAGCCCTCATAAGTGTAGGCAGAAGCGTTGCTGGTGGGAACAAAAGTATCCTGAGTCTGGGCTATAAGCCCAAGCATTATCAGCATTAAGGCAGTTAGCAGTAGTCCCTTTTTCACCGTATCCTCTTTTCTAGTTTATGTTATTAAATTAATTTTTACATATCAGTCAAGTCTTTTCTATCCAGCTTACATCATTACTGAGTTTTAACCGATGTTTAACCCCGCTATAATCGCTTCCAATCGATTATACCTGGGTAAAGCCAAATTTAAATCTGGCTAATTGTTTATGTGCCATGCAATTACGATTTTTGAGCGTCCGTTCATTGGTTACGGTTCAGATAGAGAATCTGCTCATAGGACTCAGAACCATTGTAGAACTCGAGTTCGCTGTCCCATCTGAAGGCGTCAATGCGCCAGTAGATAAAGTCTCCGG